>DCNF01000106.1:901-9167 GCA_002322035.1 Geobacter sp. UBA1603 | reverse complement strand
TTTGGCTCCCCAACCCGGACTCGAACCAGGGACAAGGTGGTTAACAGCCACCTGCTCTACCGACTGAGCTATTGGGGAATAAATAGTCGGGCGCATCAAAATGGAATTTGTAACTACCACATGCCGAGCACGCCTGTCAATAGCATTTTGTCGTCAGCACCATGTCACTGGCTTACGGGTATAGGCAGAATCAGGCACTGTAGCAACTGTTTCGAAGTGTTCAGTATAGTCTCGAAGGACGTATCCTTTAGTGTGCAAACCAGTTTGTAGTCCGGGGTAAACTGGTATTTTTTGGGTTCGTTGCGCATCATGGCGATGATGGTATCAGGCGACGCAGGCGTACGCGGGTGAAAGGCAATTACTACATTCCTGCCGTCGAAGTCGATCTGGCGAACCAGCAGTTTTTTGAGCAGCACCCGCAGCTTCATGGTTTCAAAGAGGTAGGTCGTTGCCAGCGGATACTGGCCGAAACGGTCGTTCACCTCGGCCTGAATCTCGAGCACATCGTCTTCGCTCTCGGCCTGGGTAAGTCGCTTGTAGATCACCAGCCGCTGGTTGGTGTCCTTGACGTAGGCTTCCGGTATGAAGGCCGGAACTTTGAGGTTGATCTCCGGCTCCACACGTTCGGTGAACTCCTCACCCCGCAAGCGTGTGATGGTCTCTTCCAGCATCTGGTTGTAGAGTTCGAAGCCGATCTCAGTGACGGTTCCGGACTGGCGGCTGCCCAGCACATCGCCGGCGCCGCGGATCTCCATGTCGTGGGTGGCAATGCGGAAGCCGGCCCCCAGTTCGGATATGTCCTGCAGGATGCGTAAGCGTTCGCGGGCATCCGCCGTCAGGGTTGACTCGCCGGGAATGAGCAGGTAGGCGTAGCCGCGCTGGGTGGAGCGGCCAACGCGGCCGCGCAGCTGGTACAGCTGGGAGAGTCCGAAGGTATCGGCACGGTCCACGATCAGCGTGTTGGCGTTGGGTATGTCGAGGCCCGATTCGATGATGGTGGTACAGAGCAGCAGATTGGTCTCGCCATGCATGAAGCCGAGCATCACCTTTTCCAGTTCATGCTCGTCCATCTGGCCATGCCCCACGGCGATCTTCGCCTCCGGCACGATTTCGGCCAGCAGTTCGGCTCTTTTGGCAATGGTCTGGACACGGTTGTGTACGAAAAAAACTTGCCCACCACGTTTGATTTCCCGCATGACCGCCTCGCGGATCAGTTCGTCGGAGAAACGGGAGACGAAGGTCTTGACCGCCAAACGGTCAACCGGCGGAGTATCGATGATCGAGAGGTCGCGGATTCCCATCATGGCCATCGAGAGGGTGCGTGGGATCGGCGTGGCCGAGAGGGTCATAACATCAACGACTGCCCGGAACGCCTTCAGACGCTCCTTGTCCTTAACCCCGAAACGCTGTTCCTCGTCGATGACCAACAGCCCCAGATCCTTGAAAGCCACGTCTTTCTGCAGCAGGCGGTGGGTACCGATAACGATGTCGATCTCCCCTTTTTTCAGCCGTTCAAGGATGTTCTTCTGCTCTTTTGCCGTGCGGAACCGGGAGAGCACCTCCACGGTAATAGGGAACTCCTTGAGACGCTCATGGAAGGTCTCGTAGTGCTGCTGGGCCAGGATGGTTGTCGGCACCAGCAGGCCGACCTGCTTGCCATCCAGGGCGGCCTTGACAGCACCGCGCAGGGCAACCTCGGTCTTGCCGTAGCCCACATCACCGCAGACCAGACGGTCCATGGGGCGGGAGTGCTGCATATCGGCCAGTACGTCCTGTATCGCCGAGAGTTGGTCGGGGGTTTCCTCCCAGGCAAAGGAAGCCTCGAACTCGCGGTACATCTCGTCCGGAGGAGAAAACGAAAACCCTTCGCTGATCTGTCGGCGGGCATAGATTTCAAGCAGCTCCCCGGCCAGCTCCTCGATGGCCTTACGGGCCTTCCCCTTGCTTTTCTCCCAGCCGACACCACCCAGCTTGTCAAGTGCCGGGTGGCTTCCTTCCGGTCCCACGTAGCGCTGCACCAACCCCAAGCGGTCGACCGGCAGATAGAGTTTGTCATTGCCGGCATATTCCAGCAGAAGAAAGTCTCCGGCCGATCCGCCGACGCTGATATGCTGCAGACCGCGATAGAGGCCGATCCCATGGTCGATGTGTACCATGTGGTCACCCGGCTTCAGCTCCGCCAGTGACGCCAGCACCTGCTTCTTGCGCAACTCTGATGCTCCGCGCCGCTTTACCCGCCTGCCGAAGAGCTCCTCTTCTGCAATCAGGGCAAGGCGCGAATCCGGAAGACGACATCCGCGGGAAATGTCACCCAAAGTCAGCGTGATACCGTTCCAGGGTGGCGATGCCATGATTTCGGCACATGTCTCTTCAAAGATGGAAGCGGCAACTCCATAGGGGTGCAATAACTCCCGCAGGCGTTCCGCCTGGGGGCGCTGATGGCATACAATCAGGGTTCGAAATCCCTGGTCAAGCAGATCTTTCAGCGATGAGCAGAGCGAGCTCAAAGCGTGGCTGGTCTCCTTGGAGACGGTTACCCTCAGGTCTTTATTGTCCTGACAGGGGATCGGTATGACGGTTTTCGGCCGGTCATCGTCAAGGGAAAGTCCGCAGAGATCAATCCGGGTACAACGGTTGACGCGGGCAAAGAAATCAGCCCGTTCAAGATACAGCTCCTGCGGTTCTGTGTGGGGAAATCGAACAGCCCGGGCCTTTGCCACGCCGGCAGCGATATCCTGATCAAGAGCAAACAGCGCTTCACGGATCGCTTCCGGGTCAAGGAGGATGACCATGGCCTCGGCGGCATAGTCAAAGACGGTCTCCAGGCCGGGGTGCAACAATGGCTGAAGATACTCCACCCCCTGAAAATAAATGGCATTATTCAGATCATCGCGTATCATCCGCCGCCGGTCGGCCGGAATATCAAGCCGGTCGCAGCATTCTTTCAACCGCGGGGCAATGCCGTCCAGAACGGTTTCCGTCAGCAGGACTTCGCGGGAGGGGAGCAGCACCAGTTCTTCCAACGGCTGCAGTGACCGCTGTGTCAGCGGATCGAACGTCCGCATGGTTTCAACGGCATCGCCACAGAACTCAATCCTGACCGGCGCTGTGACATCAGGGGGAAAAATGTCGAGGATACCACCCCGGACAGCAAAAGTGCCACGGTCTTCCACCAGCGGCGCACTGGCATACCCCAGACGGATTAAACGCCCCAGCAATTCCTCCCGCTCAAATTCCTCACCAGCCACCAGATAGCATGATGCCTCATTAAAGAACCGCCGGGGCATAACCCGCTGCACAGCTGCTGCGACAGGCATTACCACGATGCGGGCACAATTGTTATGCAGGCTGAACAGCGCATTGAGGCGAGCGCCGGTGTTATCAGGATGGGGGGATACGGGGGTGAACGGAAGCGTCTCCCAGGCTGGGAATGGCAGGAAGCCGGACTGGCCGCTGCTGAAGCAGGCAAATTCGCGGCCGAACTCATCGGCCTGCTCCTGGGTTGGCGCGATCACCAGCAACGGGATTGTGGATGAAGCGGCCAGTTCGCTCACAATCAAGGCGGGGGCAGCACCCTGCAGACCGGTAATGGCCAGATGGCGCTCGCCCCGGCTGAAGGCGGCCTGGATGTCGGCAAGATGCGGCAGTAGGGATGAGCGGCGGGAGTGGTTCATTGGGAGAGACTGCCTGTCAGTGTGGTTATTTGCGCTTGCTGGCTTTAATTTTGGGTTTGCCGTTTTCCACCACGACCCTGAAAGTAAGGTCTTCGGTACCGAGTTTTGCAGCCAGGGTCGGCTTGTGCTTTTCCAAGGTCGCAGCGATGATTTCGCGGCTTAAGGTTTCTACCGGCAGGTTACATGCCATGCGCGCCTCGCGATACTCGCGGAAAACGCGATCCAGCTCATTCTCGGATGAAAGGGGCGGCAGTGCCTGAAACCCCGGAGAGATCCCGTTGGAGGGACTTCCCTGCTGCTGGCGCTCTCGCTGGTGCAGATCGCTGATGAAACGGTCGCGGGAGTATTTCCCCTCTTCAATCAGCCGCAGAATCCGGTTCCAGTGTTCACGGTAGGTATTGAAGCGCGCCACCAGCATGGAGTAGCGGTGCTTATACATGGTATTGTTGATCGGAACGCCGACATAACTGCGAATCAGCCTTTCAACCTCCGCACGCAGCTGGAGCGGTTCGCGCTTCTCAAAACCGATAAAATACTGCTCATAGCGGGTTATCAGTTCGTTCAGCAGGTTTTCCAGTTTTGTCAGGTCATCGGTAATGGCCACACGGCACTCCGGCAGTCAGGAAAGAGATGTCCGCTGCTCCAAGGGCGGCGTAAAGCCATTAGAATATAGCCAAACCTAATGATAAGTAAAGTTTTATATCCAGCGGTAGTGCTTGACGATGGCGGCGGCATGGCATAAAGTATCCAGTGATTTTAGCGATACAACTCTCCTGGGAGCATATGCCATGAAGCATCAGGTTGCGGCACTGATCCTTGCCGCCGGCAAAGGGACCCGCATGAAATCGGCGGTTGTCAAGGTACTCCATCCGGTCTCGGGCCGGCCAATGGTTGACTGGCCCGTTATGGCCGCCCGCCTGGCCGGGGCAGATCCGCTGGTGCTGGTGGTCGGGCACCAGGCAGATGCTGTCGGCGACCATTTCAGCAGCAGTGCCGATGTGCGCCTGGCATACCAGGCTGAACAACTCGGGACCGGGCATGCTGTGGCCTGTGCACGGGGCGAACTGGAAGGCTTTGCCGGAACGCTGCTGATCCTGTGCGGAGACACGCCACTTCTTCGGGGGGAAACACTGCAGAACCTGATTGAGCATCATCGCAGCGGCACGGCGGCCGTCACGGTTCTGACGGCGCTCCTGGATGAGCCATCAGGCTACGGTCGGATCGTTCGCGACGAGACAGGCAACGTGAGCCGGATTGTCGAGCACAAGGATGCCGATCTGGAAGAGCTGGACATCCGCGAGGTCAACAGCGGCATTTACTGTATGGAATCCGATTTTGTCTTTCGCCATATCGACAGCCTGAAGCCTGAAAATGCCCAGGGAGAATATTACCTGACCGACCTGGTGTCCCGGGCCGTTTCAAACGGCCTGACCTGCCAGGCACTGACGGTGTTTGACAGCGATGAGATCATGGGGGTCAATGACCGGATTCAGCTGGCCGAAGCCTCCCGTATTTTGCGCAGGCGAATCAACCGCGAATTGATGCTGAACGGCGTTACCCTGATCGATCCCGAGCAGAGCTTCATCGACGCCGATGTGGTCATCGGGCCCGACACCATTATCTATCCGGGATGCAGCGTTACCGGTACAACGGTTATCGGGAGCGGGTGCACGATCGGCCAGGGGGTCAGCATCAATAGCTGCCGGATTGGTGATCTGTGCCAGATCAAGGCTGGATCGGTTCTGGAGGATTCCGAACTCCACCATGATGTGGCCGTTGGTCCCATGGCCCACCTGCGGCCCGGCACCGTGCTGCGCGATCATGTCAAAATAGGCAACTTTGTCGAAACCAAAAAGGCCGTCATGGGGCCCGGTTCAAAGGCTTCGCACCTGACCTACCTTGGGGATGCGGAAATTGGCAGCGATGTGAACATCGGCTGTGGCACGATCACCTGCAACTATGACGGAGTCAACAAACACCGCACGGTGATCGGCGATGGAGCATTCATCGGCAGTGATGTGCAACTGGTTGCACCGGTAACGGTCGGCCGGAATTCGCTGGTTGCCGCCGGCACAACGGTCACAGCAGATGTGCCTCCCGATTCGCTGGCGATCGCCCGGGTTGCACAGGTCAACAAGGATGGGTGGCGGCTGCGCAGTAAAGAGCCGAAACCTTAATAACGAACGATACCGAAAGAGTTCTGCGTGACAGATACCCGTACATACCAGTCTGACAGCAGCATGATTCTGATCATCGAGGACGATGCCGGCTTTGCCGAACTGATGAGCAGTTCGCTTCAGGATGAAGGCTTCTCAACGATCTGTTTCTGCAGTGGCCGGCAGGCGCTCGACTGGCTGGTTGCCAACGCGCCCTCCCTGCTGATTCTTGACTACACTCTTTCAGACATGACGGCTGATTCGTTCCTGGAGCGGATGCGCGAGCTGGGAATCCAGGTGCCGTTTTTGATGGTCACCGGACACGATGATTCCAGCCTGGCGGTCCAGATGATGAAAACCGGCGCCAGTGATTTCCTGATCAAGGACACCGGTTTTTTGGATCGCCTGCCGGTGGTTGTCGGCCGGGCGATGCACGAAGCCGAGACACGGGCCCGACTGCGCCGGGCAGAGCAGTCACTGCGGCAGAGCGAATCGCGCCTGGCCCGGGCCCAGAAGATTGCCCGCATGGGAAGCTGGGAGTGGGATCTGGATACCGGCGAAATTTACTGGTCTGACGAACTGTACCGCATCTTCGGCCTTGAGCCGGGTACCCCCGCCGTCATTGAAAACGACTGGGTGATCGCCCAGATCAATCAGGCTGACCGGCCGGCCTTTAAAAAAGCTATTCTGAATGCGTCCCGCAATTGCCAGCCATTCAACATCGTCTACCGGATAACGTCCGGAAACGATGATGAGATCGTGGTCAACAGCCAGGCCGAAGTGGAGCCGGGCGATGACGGGAAGGCCCGGCTGATTTCCGGGACAACGCTTGATATTACCGCCCGGATCCGTGCCGAGAGCGAGATCCAGCAATTGATCAATTACGACACCCTGACCGGCCTGCCCAATCGCAACCTGCTCCACGACCGCCTCAAGCTGGCGATAGCACAGGCTGCCCGGGAGCGTATGCTGCTGGGGGTCATGGTCCTTGACCTGGACCGATTCAAAAGCATCAATGACACCCTTGGGCATCGGGCCGGCGACAAACTGCTGAAGACCGTCGCTTCCCGCCTGGAGGCCTGTGTCCGTGAAAGTGACACCCTGGCCCGGCTGGGAGGAGACGAGTTCGTTGTTATCCTGATCAATGTTGCCAATGAAGAGGGGATCACGGTCGTTGCCAAAAAGATCCTGGCGGTGATTGCCGAGCCGATCTACATCGATGGTCACGAAATCTACACCTCCGGCAGCATCGGCATTGCCGTTTATCCGATGGACGGCGAAGACAGTCACACCCTGCTCAAGCATGCTGACTTGGCCATGTACCAGGCCAAAGAGCTTGACCGCAACAACTTCCAGTTTTTCTCCCGTGAGATGAACATCAAGGTGCTCGAACGGATGATGCTGGAAAATTCCATGCGCCGGGCACTGGACAAGGAAGAATTTTTCCTGGTCTACCAGCCCCAGGTGGATGCCCGCAGCGGGCGGATCGTCGGCATGGAAGCCCTGCTGCGCTGGCAGCACCCCGATCTGGGTCTGCTCTCTCCGGACAAGTTCATTTTTCTGGCCGAAGAAACCGGTTTTATATTGCAGCTCGGCGAGTGGGTACTGCGTGAAGCCTGCCGCCAGAACCGCGAATGGCAGGAACGGGGACTGCCGCCGGTACGGATGGCGGTCAATCTTTCTGCCAAACAGTTCGGCCAGTATCATCTGGATGAAATGATCGCGGCAACCCTCATGGAAACCGGACTCTCGCCGGAATGGCTCGAGCTTGAGATCACCGAGAGCGCGGTAATGAAGAACGCCGAGCAGAATATCAGCATTCTTCGCACGATGAAGGATATGGGGGTAACTCTGGCGATCGACGATTTCGGCACCGGGTATTCCTCGCTTTCCTACCTGAAACACTTCCCCATCAATCGGCTCAAGATTGACCGCTCGTTTGTCCGCGACATCACCTCCAACACAGATGACGCCGCCATTGCCGAAATCATTATTGCTATGGCCCAGACCCTCAAGCTCAATGTCATTGCCGAGGGTGTCGAAACCCGGGCCCAGATGGAATTCCTCTCCTTTCATAACTGCGTCGAGATGCAGGGCTACCTTTTCAGTCGCCCCGTGCGCTCCGAACAGTTTGCCGAACTCCTCCAGAACGGCCTGAAGTACTGATATGGCCCATTCCAGCATCATCGTCAAAGGCGCCTGCGAACATAACCTTAAATGCATTGATGTTGAAATCCCCCGGGATCAGTTGGTTGTCATCACCGGCATTTCCGGGTCGGGCAAGTCAACTCTGGCCTTTGATACCATCTATGCTGAAGGCCAGCGGCGCTATGTGGAGTCGCTCTCCGCCTATGCCCGCCAGTTCCTTGAACAGATGGAAAAACCGGACGTGGAGTCAATCGAGGGGCTCTCCCCGGCCATCTCCATCGAGCAGAA
>DCNF01000106.1:505-639 GCA_002322035.1 Geobacter sp. UBA1603 | reverse complement strand
GAACTGAACCAGCTCCGCAAGGAAGGCTTCACCCGGGTTGTGGTAGATGGCCAGATGCGGGACCTGTCCGAAGATTTCGAGCTAGACAAGAAGAAAAAGCATGACATCGACATCGTGGTGGACCGGCTGGTGGT
>DCNF01000106.1:0-151 GCA_002322035.1 Geobacter sp. UBA1603 | reverse complement strand
ACCCCCATGGTGCCTGCCCCGACTGCACCGGCCTGGGCACCCGCATGTACTTCGACGCTGAACTGGTGATCCCGAACCCGGAACTTTCACTGCGCGAAGGCGCCATAGCTCCGTGGGAAAAACGCCTCTCCGGCTGGTTCCACCTGATCCT
>DCNF01000071.1:10608-15990 GCA_002322035.1 Geobacter sp. UBA1603 | reverse complement strand
TGCTCAAGCCGAATTCAACTTTAGCCTCACGGGGGTAGCTGGCATTCTTGTAGCGGCCCGATTCCGTTGAGACTGCCGCATCGATGTCGAGCCGAAGCCAGTGGGGGCCGAAGGAGAGGCCGGTGGTGAGGACCGGACCATCAGAGGTTGACATATTGGAGAAAATACCGCCGCGCAGGGCGAAGAAGCTGACTGGGCTTAGTTCCAGGCCGGCGCCGATGTTCTGTACCTTGCGGCCGGGCATGACGGTCTTGTTCTCGGTCAGATCGGCGTCGACCATGACATCAAGCCAGGAGAGCGGCTGCATCGCCACGCCGAGGCGTGCCTGGGGCTCGACCTTGACCTTGGTGAAGCCGGGAACCGGAGTACTGGTGGAGCCGGTGGTGGCTTTCGGCGCATCGAAATCCGGTGAGTTTAGGTTCTTGAGGACAAAGGCCACGTTGATCGGGCCGACCGTATTTTTGAACTCCTCATAGCGCCACATGGCGCCGAGGTCGATACCGACATTGGTTGAGTCGGTCTTGCTGTCTTTCACCTTCTTGGTCAGGTCGCTGGAACCTTTCAGGGTAGTATCATTGACCCTGACCTCCTGGGAGTACACCGTGCCCTGCATGACCTTGATGGCTGCACCGACGCCGACTTGGCCGAATGAGCCGAGATCGAACTTGTGGCCGTAACCGATCGGCACCTCCATGAGCAACAGGCCGCGCAGTTCGACGCTGGTGTCATTGTTTTTAATGGTGCCGCCGTTAAACGATTTTGCCAGAGTCTGCACTGCTTGCGTCAACTGGTCGGTAGTCATGCCGGTGGTGTTGTTCGAGGCAAGGAGTTGCCCCAGTTTATCGGCGATGGTTGCAGCATCTGCGGCAGTCCCGCCGTTTGCTGTAAGGGCAGTAATAATGTCGTTCCGCTGCGTTGCACTGAACACGCTGGTGGCACTGGTTGTTGGAGCAGTACGAATATCTGATGCGAGGCTTGCAATGTTTGTTGCTGAAACGGTTGACGTAGACGTGCTGTTACCAGCACGCAAGTTGGTTGTGTCAATCTTGCTGAATCCAGCGCCAAATTCCGTGCCACCAATCAGGCCGAGGCCAAAATTCCGGTACTGAAACCCGAGAGCGGCGTCAACATTTACGGCCAAATCCCCTTTCCGTTTTGCCAAATCTTCTGCAATGGCAACGAATTGCACTGCTTTACCGGTTGCCTGTAATGCTGTAGCGGCGTTAGCAGTGTTATCGTAGGAAAGACCTTGGTTGGACAAATCAAGCTTCCCAATTTTGTCAATATTGTCTGCAAGCGCCGAACTGATTGACACCCCCACGCCGGCATTGAACTTGGCGCTGAACGGCTTTTCATTGAACGCAAGCCCGGCCGGGTTTACGAACGTAGCATAGGCATCGGTGGTGCGGGCGATACCGGCCCGGCCGGTGCCGAGCATGCCCGGAGTTTGGAATTCAGCGGCATTTGACGCTGTCGTAATCCCCAGTGTGGCAATGCCAACAAGCCCCATGAGTGTTGATCGCTTCATTGATTTCCCCCTTTACCATAAGAAAAAGTTTACCAAACTGGCTGTATACAATATCAAACTGCTGCTGCCTGTCAAGGCCGCAGGATAACCGGCACAAAAAAACCCGGGAGGTAATTCCCGGGTTCCGTGTAGAGAAAGTATATCTGGCGTTATGGCGGTCAGTTCGGGTAGACCGAAACCTTTTTGCGCTCGCGACCCATGCGCTCGAACTTGACAATGCCATCAATCAGGGCAAACAGAGTGTAGTCTTTGCCGCAGCCGACATTGTTGCCCGGATGAATTTGTGTGCCGCGCTGACGGTAAATGATGTTGCCGGCTTTGACAATTTCGCCGCCGAACTTTTTGCAGCCAAGCCTCTGGCCGTCCGAATCCCTGCCGTTACGTGAACTGCCGACGCCTTTCTTATGTGCCATTTCCGTGTCTCCTGGAAAAAAGTAGTGGTGTGATCAAGCGCTGATGGTTTCGATTTTGAGCACCGTGCGATGCTGACGGTGTCCGCGCAGTTTACGGGAGTTTTTGCGGCGCTTGGACTTGAAGACCAGAATTTTCTTGTCTTTGCCCTGTGCCGCGATTTTTGCGGTAACTTTGGCCCCGTCAACAACCGGTGCACCAACGACGGTTTTTTCGCCGCCGATCATCAGTACTTCTGCAAATTCAATGCTGTCGCCGATTTCCCCGGCCAATTTTTCGACTTTAAGGAACTCGCCTTCGCTGACCTTGTATTGTTTCCCACCTGTCTTGATAACTGCGTACATGAGCCGTCTCCATCTGGGGCATTTTTAAAAGAGTTATGAAATATAGGTAAATGATCTGCCACTGTCAAGCAGATTTTTTCAGGATGTTTTTTCCCTCTCTTTGGGGGAGGTCGTTAGGGTGGGGGGAGGGCAGATGATTTGCGCCCATCAGGAATTTGTTTGCCTTGTGTTAACGTCTTTAGTTATAATAATAAATCATGGAACCAGTATCCGCCAGATACGCATCTTATTCTTCATTCCCCCCCCCTACAGCGAATGAATCGCGTGTGTTGCCTCAACTGCAGGCGCCACAGGGCAACTCCGCTGACCAGCGATCAGGCGTCACAGGCCAAGCGTTTGAAGGACAATACGGCATTCAGCCTCAACCATCCTCCGCCCAGGATTTCATGCCCTACGGTCCTGACGGTCGCATGATGCCAATCGCTGGTGCGACGAGCAGCAGCACTCCTCCTGCTTTATCACCTGCAGAACCACCGGGGAGCGACAGTGATCGTACCGCCGACAGATCAGGAGCACCCGAACAGGGTGAGTCCGCCGAGGGGGGCAAAAATGGTGGGCAGCCCGGAACGGCGGTGACATCTAAACCCATTCCGGCTGATGCTGAAATCAAGAATCCCCAGATCCAGGCGGAAGTAAGCCGGCTGAAAGCGACCGAAGAAAAGGTAAAAGCCCACGAGGCCGCCCACAAGTCGTCCGGAGGCACCATGACCGGGCCGGTTTCCTATAGCTACACCCGCGGGCCGGATGGTAAAAATTATATTACCGGCGGCGAGGTGCCGATCAGGGTTACATCCGGGAAAACCCCTGAAGAGACTGCCAGCCGAATGCAGCAGGTCATCCAGGCGGCCCTTGCTCCGGCAGACCCTTCGCCCCAGGATCGGGCGGTTGCCGCCCAGGCATCCACCATGCAGCAGCAGGCGCGTATGGAAATGGTTACGTCAAATCCCGCTTCCGGGGGACAGGAGAAACCGGCTGTTTCTGATCCTACGCCTGATTCCTCCGAAGGGAACAGCCGCGATCGCGACCCCTTACGCAGTACCGCAGCGGCTTCTGCAGCGCCCGGTCAAGCGACATTGCGTCCGTCCCGTTCAGCCGGTCCGGAGCAGCCGGCTTCAGCCGGCGGATCGTTCATCGGCAGTGTTTCTCGAGCAGCTTACACCGACGCTGCTGTTTCGGGTAGCGCCGAAAACACCCGGCAACGCGAAGTGACCACCGCTGCCGCAGATGCGGCTGTGCCGCAAACATTTTTCGATAGTGCCCGACGCACGCCGGTGCAGATCCCGGTGCAGGCCGCATCCCCTGGGCAGATCACCGGCTTCGGTTCAGCCCGCCCCGTATCCCTCTACGCCTGATCATACTGATTTTTTGCCGTTTACCCGGTAGACGAGCAGCGCTTTTTGCGGCATAGTTTCTGCCATGCACCCCTGTCGTACCGCCCTCATATACTCACCGCTCTTCGGCGACTTCAGCT
This sequence comes from Geobacter sp. UBA1603, assembly GCA_002322035.1. Classification (GTDB taxonomy): domain Bacteria; phylum Desulfobacterota; class Desulfuromonadia; order Geobacterales; family Pseudopelobacteraceae; genus UBA1603. The sequence continues at coordinate 12,236 of DCNF01000071.1, read as the reverse complement.
ACGGCAACGATCACCCCTTCCAGCTGCAGCGCTACCGCATGGCCTACGACCTGATGGAGGCCTACGGGCTGCTGGAGTTGCCCGGCATGGAGATCCGCGCCTGCAGCCCGGTCGATGACGCTCTGGTCCACACCTATCACGATGCGGCCTACATCAGTCGATTGAAAGAATTCAGCGCCTCTGACGGTCATCGTGCCGATTTCCGTTATGGCCTGGGTGATGCCGACTGCCCGGTGTTCAAGGGATTGTACGACTGTGCCGCTTTGGGGGCCGGGGCTACTTTTGAGGCGGTGCGCCTGGTGGAGGAGGAAGGGTTCGACATCGCCTTCAACCTGGCCGGAGGCTGGCATCACGCCCATCGTGCCAGGGCATCCGGCTTTTCCTACCTGAACGATGCCGTACTTGCAATCAAGTGGCTGGTGAAACGGGGGCGGCGGGTGGCCTACCTGGACATCGACGCTCATCATGGCGATGGTGTGCAGGAGGCATTTTATGATTCCGACCGGGTCTTGACCGTCTCGCTGCACGAAAGCGGGGTCTACTTTTTCCCCGGCACCGGTTTCGAGGACGAGACCGGCACCGGCCCGGGGAAGGGGTATTCGGTCAACGTGCCGCTCATCGCCCACACCGACGATGCCCTCTACATGAAGGCCTTCGACGAGGTTGCCTGGCCGCTGATCGCCGCCTACGACCCGGATGTGATCGTCACCCAGATCGGTGCCGACACCTTTCGCACCGATCCCCTGACCCGGCTGGAAATCACCACCCACAGCTACAGCTATATCATGCGCAAGCTGAAGGCGCTCAGGATCCCCTGGGTGGCCCTTGGGGGGGGAGGCTACGACCTGATGAACACCTCCCGGGCCTGGACCATCGCCTGGGGAGTGATGAACGGCGCTGCGGTGCCGCACCAGTTGCCCCGGTCTTTCGTCACAGCCATCAGCAAACTCGGCTACCCACACACCACGCTGCTGGACGCCATGCACTGGTCCGACGAGGCTGACCGCAACCTGGCGCTGGACGCTGTCGAGGCAAGCATCACCCGCATCAGGGAGACCATCTTTCCCTCGATCATCGGAACCTATGGCCAGACTCCCGGGAAATAGCCAGCTACTGGACCGTCATGGCCGGCCATTACAGTCTCTGGGGGCAATCAACCGCCTGGATGAGGATGAAAAGGAGACGCTTTACCTCGGACTGCTGCCGCCACGTCTTGTCGCCCTGCTCGACATTGTGCCCGGGACACCCCGCAGCGCCGCCGGCGGTCGCCTGGTGAAGGTCATCGCGCCGCACGGACTACCGCTTGTGCGGGTCGAAGTCCGTGCCCGGCCGGACGATGAGGATACGGTTTTTTTTCTGGAACTGGCCGATACCCAGTTCCACCAGATGGAACTCTCCTTCTGCATTATCTGCGACCCGTCGTCCGAACGCTACGATGTGGATATTGACGAGCAGGGCCGGATCAACTGGTTTGCCTCCCATGGCCGCAATGTGCCGGAGGAGTTGCGGGCCATGGCGGCCGGCCTGTTTCCCAACCAGACCCGTCGGGGGCTGCAGTTGTTTGCAGAGTTCTTTCCGTTGTTCGAACGCTTCACCGACTCGCTGGGAATCGATATGATCGTGGCCGA
>DCNF01000071.1:0-10358 GCA_002322035.1 Geobacter sp. UBA1603 | reverse complement strand
CGTGGGACGAGGTGCAGATTTACCGGATGATCGGTGTGGACGCAGGAATCAATACCTTTCCGGATCGGGAGCCGGATTGGTGAGGTTAACCGTTTCGTTCGGGAATCTTTGTTGAAAACAGCTCCATACGGCGTTTTGGCTGTGTTGAATCAAAATATATTTTCAATTAGACGGGAATAAAACTTTCAATTAGCCGAATATATTTCTTTCAATTAGCCGCAAGTTTATGTATTGTTTCTCGCCATGAACGCACCTTTCTTATATCCACGTCACCTACAGGAGCATCTGCGTGAGGCTCTGGCCGACTCGCCGGTGGTACTGATCCACGGACCGCGCCAGTGCGGCAAAAGCACTCTGGCGCGCCAGATCGGTGAGCAGACAGGGTACGTCTACCATACATTTGACGACGATGTCCTTCGGGCCGCTGCCAGTTCCGACCCTGTGCGTTTTGTCGGCGACCTTGGCGACAGGGTAATACTTGACGAGGTGCAGCGTGTGCCAGAGTTGTTTACCTCGCTCAAGGCGGCGGTTGACCGTAATCGCACTCCCGGACGCTTTATCCTGACCGGCTCGGCCAATGTGTTACTGGTGCCGATGCTGGCAGATTCTCTGGCCGGACGCATGGAAATCCTTCGGCTGCACCCGCTGGCGCAAGCCGAACTGGCCGGCATCCGGGGAGATTTTCCCGCCAGACTGTTCAAGGGGGAGTTCAAGATTGCTTCGCACCAGCGGCTCGGTTACGAGTTGGCGGAGCGGATCGTTGCCGGGGGGTATCCGGCGGCGCTGGTTCGCTCGACACCCCGCCGTCGCGCCGTCTGGTACCGGGATTATATCGAGACCCTTGTCCAGCGTGATGTGCGGCAACTGGCGCGCATCAGCCAATTGGAGGCCTTGCCGCGCTTGCTGACACTTGCTGCATGCCAGACGGCGCGTATACTCAACATCAGTGATCTGGCATCACCGTTCCAGGTCAGCCGCCCAACAATCCGTGATTACCTGACCCTGCTCGGCAACGTGTTTCTGCTGGATGAACTGCCGCCATGGCACAGCAATCGCCTGAGCCGTCTGGTTAAAACCCCCAAACTGCACCTGGGTGACAGTGGCGTGGCGTGCGCCCTGCTCGGTATATCTGCTGAAACACTTATGGCCGACCGCCAGCTTATGGGGCAGATGCTGGAGACTTTTGTGTATCAGGAAATACGCCGTCAGGCCGGTTGGCACGAATCGCCGGTTTCGTTCTACCATTTCCGCGACAAGGATGGTGTCGAGGTCGATATGGTGCTGGAATCCGAAGGACGCCACCTGGCCGGCATAGAGGTAAAGGCGGCATCTACCGTCACGGGGGCCGATTTTCGAGGCCTGAAAAAACTGCGGGACGCAGCGTCTGAACGCTTCAGCGCCGGGGTGGTGCTGTATGATGGCGAAGTGACAGCATCATTCGGCGATCGGTTATTTGCGGTGCCGATCCGGACGTTGTGGGAAACGTAGTGAAACGGCCGGAGAAATGTTCCATTCGGGAGGATCACCAGTTTGATCTTGCCCGCTCTGGACGGACACCCTGTTAAGCGAGTATCATAATCCAAGAATGGAGCAACACCAACCATGGCTCAGCCCACCAGGCTCGACAATATCAGCTACTACACCCCTGGGCCCGGCTATGTGCTGACCGGTCGTGACGGGAGGGTCCATATCCCCTGGGCGGGCAGACCGCCGATCCCGCTGCTGAAAGAGGACTCTCCGGCAGCAGAACAGGCTGGCGGCCCGGACTACGACATGGTGGGGCGCGGTATCTACCAGGCGCTGCGCCTTAATCCTGAGTGCGCCTTTGCCGCCGAGTACGCGGCGGTGCTGAAGGAGGCCTATCCGCACATCGTCTCTGAACTGGGCGGCCAGATCATCATGCTCGATGCCAAAGACGTGGATACCCCCTATCTGGATCGCAAGATCAATTTCCTCAGGATCATGTCACTGCTCGACCCGGCCAATGCCGGGCTGCACCTGGAGATCGCCCGAACCTACAGCGACCGCGGTTCGCGGCTCGCATCGCTCAACCTGGCGGTGCCGAGCTGGTACGGTGCGGAAAAGCACCTGAAGATCGCCCTTGAAATAGGACTTGACGACAGCCATGCCCGCTACGAATATGGTGAGGCTCTGTATGTGCTGGGGCGCTACGACCAGGCGGCCGGGGTATGGAGCGAGGTGATGGCATCGCTTGATGATGGGGAAAAAGCCAGGGTCCAGTCCCGCATCGCCGCCATCCTGGCCGGCAAGCTGCCGCTGGTTCCGCCGGTGGATTACCTGACCGCCCTCGCCGTGGCCCTGGAACATCACCAGGCCGGCCATAACGACGAGGCAGCCGCGATCATTGAGGACGTGCTGTCCGACCTGGTCTTTCCTGTGCAGTTTCCGATGAATGAGGTATACTATCTTCTCGGCGCCATCTATCAGGAGATGGGAATGATGGATGATGCGGCCCGTGCATTCAAATTGAGTTGAGGAAAGGTGCGAATTACATCATGTTCGGGTTCAGCAATGCCGACTGGCTGTTCATACTCTTCATCATGGCCGTGATCGCGGCCTGCGTGGTTGCCAGTGCCGCCATCCAGCGCAAAAAAAGCGGAGACGGCACATGATTGACAGGGACCACGACGATAACGAACTTGACCAGGAGCGCCGGCCGCTCGGCATGGTCCTGCTGGGCGGCCTGTACCTGTTTTTCTTTATGTTGACCATGTCGACCTTCGGGCACCCATTTCCGTTCCTCGGGGCAATCTATCAGGGGCGGCCGGCTGAGATCATGGTATTCATCGACAGCCTGATCTGCCTCTACCTTTTCCTCGGCCTTATGAAGCGCCAGCAATTGACCTTCTACCTGCTGCTCGGTTATAACGCTTTTGAGCTGGTGAATACACTGGTAAATATGCTGGGAATCTCCGCCGCCGAGCTGGAGAACGTGGTCGGCAGTCCGATCGATTCCCGCGGGATGCAGATAAACAACTTGACCGTCATGGCTGCCATTATCCTGCTCAGCGTCTTTATCTACCGGCACCGGCAGTATTTTACCAACCGCTCTCCCTACCTCTTTTGACATTAAACGGCATGAATACTGCAAAATATGCACAAAAAACCGGGAAGTTGCCGGAGCAGCCACGGGGCGTACCGGTCCGGATCGAAAAACTGAACAAGTATTTCGGCGATAATCATGTCCTGACCGACATTGACCTTGACATCGCGGCCGGAGAAACGTTTTCGATCATCGGCCCCTCCGGTACCGGGAAAAGCATACTGCTGCGGCATATTATCCGGCTGGAAACTCCCGACAGCGGGCAGATCTTTATCAACGGCGAGGAACTGTTTGCCAGCAATGGCGACCGGCCCCGTTCCTATCGCAGCAGCATGGTGTTCCAGTCATCCGCTTTGTTCAATTCGCTGACCGTGGCCGAAAATGTGGGGTTATGGCTTCGGGAACACCGAATCTGCCCTGAGCAGGAGATTGTAAGGATCATTGCCGAAAAATTGGCGATTGTCGGTCTGGCAGGGAAAGAGCCGCTTCGGACGTCTGAACTTTCAGGCGGCATGAAAAAAAGGGTGGCGATTGCCCGCTCACTGGCCATGGAGCCGGATTTAATGCTCTATGACGAGCCCACAGCAGAGCTTGACCCGGTCACGACAGATGAATTGGCAGAGACGATCATATCGCTGCGGGAGTGTGCCCGCCCGACAACGGTGCTGGTCACCCATGACCTCAATTTTGCGCTCTACCTTTCGGACCGGATCGCCATGATGCACGCCGGCCGGATCATTGAAACCGGAACTCCCGGGCAGATCCGTGCCAGTACCAACCCGCTGGTGCAGCGGTTTATCCGGACAACCACCAAGGGAATCAACAGCTGATTTCAGTTCAGGGGTAACGCCATGAGCACGAGAACCGTTCGCCCAGACTCCGGATGTGTCCGTTTCAGCTGTGGGCGGAACCGGTTGGCGGTGTTACTGATACTGCTGCTTCTGCTGCTCGCGGCGGCAGCCTGCTCCCGGCTGCCCCAATCCCGCCCCCTGCTCCCGGTTGCCGAGTATGAGCGGATGATCGTCGGGCGTCTTGATGCCGATTATGTCGGCACCGATAACTGTGTGTCCGCCTGCCACGCCCACGATCGAATCACCGATTTTTTCAGGCGCAGTGTCCATGGCGAGCAAATCCGCCCCGAGACCGGCCTACCGCTGGTCAATTGCGAAACCTGCCACGGCCCGGGCAGCCTTGCGATTGCCAAGGTAGAGCAGACCAAGAAATCTGCCGGGGTGCAGAACGCCCGTTGCGATACCTCAAAGCTGCTTGACCTGAAACACCTGCCTCCCCAGGCCCAGTCACTGATCTGTCTGCGCTGCCATTCGGCCGCCTCGACCCCCTCGCTTTCCTTCTGGAATGCCAGCGTCCATGCCCTTAACGACCTGAGTTGCTCTTCCTGTCATAATCTTCATGAAGGCCCCCAGCAAAAAGTCAGCCACGAAAAAATGGCCGAGCTGTGCTACGGCTGCCATCCGGATGTAAAAGCCCAGTTCAGCCTGTTTTCACATCACCCGGTCCGGGAGCGCAAGATGGGCTGTTTTGACTGCCACGAGGCCCACGGCTCGGCCCAGCCCCGCATGCTGAAAGGGGCAAGCCAGAGGGATCTCTGCACCCGCTGCCACATGGAAAAGAGCGGCCCATTTGTCTATGAGCACGGTGATGTGACCGAGACGTGTGCGGCCTGTCATGCAGCGCATGGATCGGTCAATCGCCGAATGTTGGCGGCCGCCATGCCGTTCCTCTGTCTTCAGTGCCACGGCCCGGCACACAGCGGAACCGTATCGGCCGCCACCGGCGTCAAGGCCCTGTTCTCGAACCGCTGCACCGACTGCCATTCAGCAATCCATGGCACCGACACCCCTGACAGCCGCGGTTATGGTACCCTGAGGAAATAAGAATATGCCACGGGACCGTACATATGCCGTGATGACCGTTGTCTGTGCGGCCATGATCACAGCTGCTCCCGCCCAGGCCGGGCTGCAGGATGGTGGCACTGCCGGGGAAAAAACGGTTGCCTCAGCCCCACAGGGGAGTGAAGCCCTGCGCTACGCCGCGGCGCGGATAGGGTACCGTTTCCTCACGCCGGGCGGAACCGCTGCCGCCGCCTCCCCCTATACCCTGCTCTCTCCCGGTGTCATGGGGGGCATCGCCGCCGGGAACCTCGAGGGTGACCTCAAAATTTCAACCGCAGCAACCGTCCTTAATCAGGATGACTATCACGCTGAACTGCTGACAGATTATCAGGGCCGTTACCGCCTGCATCTGGAAAGCGAGGCTCTGCGTCACAACCTGCCTGCAGAGCTCCTTCCGCCGGGAGAAGCCGGGAGCTACCTGTCGAAAGACCATGGCCCCGGGGCCAGCTACGGCATCCGCAGCACGACCTCTCAAGCGAACGGCAGGATCAGGCTGGGAAACCTGCCGTTTCACCTGGAGCTCGGTTACTGGCAGATGGACCGTGAGGGGCAGGAGCAGCTCCGTTTTTCTGACTACTACTTCGGCGCCCCGAACAGCATTATCCAGAGCGATCTGCGCCGCATCGACAGCACGACCCGAGAGGGTCTCGCCGGATTTGATGCCATGCTCGGACCACTCGGCATCGCCTATGAATTCCGTGTCCGTGATTTTTCCAGTAATGCACCATTGCCCCGACACCCCTTTGCAGTGACAGCCGGCGGCGCCCTGATCCCCGGCAGCCAGGCCCACGATACGACCCCCGGCAGCCGGGTCATGTCTCACACGTTCAAGGCATACAGCGATATGAGCGGTGGCCTTTCCGGGTCTGCCTCCTACAATCTGACCGAGCGGGACAATCGTGGCGATGGGGGCGATGCCCGCCCGTCGTCGGCACCCTCGACAGCCGTGCACTCGGCAGCCGGCGATTTGAGTTATACCCCGCTGCGTGAACTGACTCTGGCACTCAAATACCGCCACCAGGAAATAGACCGCCAATCGCCAGCCACGGTCATCTATCCGTTTATCCAGACCCCTGCCGCAGGACCGGTGCCCGGTGTTTTTACTCCCGTGACCGGACAGCTGCTGGTTCGTCCTTCCAGCAGCAGTGTCCGTGACAGCATTGCCGCCAGCGCTATCTACCGTCCCGATAGCCGTGCCAGTCTGCGTCTGGAGTACCGGGCCGAGCTGGAGTCGCGGGACAGGCTCCCTGATCCGCAAAGCCCCGGCAGCCCGGTTACGGCTGGAGGCGACAGCCGCCAGACCCATACCGGCAAGGCTGAATTCAGCTGGCGTCCGCGCAGTGGGGTGCGGCTGAACGGCTCCTATGCCTATTCGATGTGCGACAATCCGGCAACGGTGGCCGCCTTCACGGAACAGCATGACGGGCGCATTTCTCTCTCCTATACAGCCCGTGGAGCCTGGGGCGCAACGGCCTTCTACCGTGTACGCCAGGAATCTGCCGACAGCACGGTAACAACATCTTCGACCTTAACCTCATACAGACTGCCACGCGAAAGCCGTTCCAGCTCATCATCGGCCAGCGTCTGGTTAAGCCCACTTCCACGCCTGACCCTGACGACCAGCTATGCGTATCAGGAAACATCGACAGAACAGACGTTCCTCTTCTCCGCAAGCCCAGCGCCGGGCAACGGTTCTCCCAATGTCGCGACCGACTATGCTGTCAGTGCCCACATATACGGCATCGATGCGGTCTATGCCCTGTCCGAGACGTTTGATGTGGCCCTGGCATTCCAGCAGATACTGTCACGGTCGCGCTTCTTTGTGCCGGAACGTCCCTACCCGCTCTCCACTGCCGGAACCTCAAATACCTCGGGAATAACGGCCCTTACCAGCTCGGAGGCGACTGAAACCGGAGTTACGACCCGGTTCGACTGGCACATATCCCGTTCGGCAGAGCTGACGGTCGATTATTCATACCGCCAGATTTCGTCTGAGGGGCCGCTTCCCGACGGTACACTGCATGCGACCATGCTGTCGCTGCTGGTGCGATGGTAAGGGGTGTTCTGCGCATAGTGCGGGTATGCACGGTTATTCTTCTGCTAATCGTGGTGCCCAGCCAGGAAGGGTACAGTGTCTCCGGAAAAGTCATCGCGGCCGTGATGAGTAGCGATCAGCCCCGCTACCGGGATGCTCACCGTTCATTTGTAAAATCTCTGGCGGGCCGAGGCTACCCGGCCGGAACCACCGAAATCATCCTCCAGTCCCCGAACCCTGACCAGCTCTCCTGGTCCAATACGGTTCGCAAATTCAATGCCTATCGACCGGACCTGATTGTCGCCTACGGCGCACCGGCAGCCGTGACCGCCATGAAGGAGTCGGATGGCATCCCGGTCGTGTCGGTCGACGTCTACGCGACCGAGAAACCGCTCAAAGGCATGTGCGGGGCAAGCTCCCGGATTCCGATGGTTACGCTGGTGCGTACCCTGCACGATATCAGGCCGTATCAGCGCATCGGTGTCATTTATTCCGCCCGGGAAATCGGTTCGTTGCGCCAGCTCGACGATATCCGCCATGCCGCATCCCAGCACGGCATGACAGTGGTGGAGGGCAATGTTACCTCTGCCGCCGCCCTCGATGGAGTGCTGGCAACAATGCTGGAGCGGTGCGAAGCGATCATTGTCACCGAGGGAAGCCAGGGGAGCCGTCAGTTTGAACGGATTGTAGCCCGGGCAGCGGCCCGCAATACGCCGGTCATCGCATCAATGCCCGATGCTGCCGATAAAGGGGGACTGCTCTCGCTGGAGATCAATCCTGCAGAACAGGGACACCTGGCGGCAGAAATAGCCGCCCGGATTCTCGAAGGAGCCAGCCCCGACCATCTGACCCTGCTCTCCCCCCGCCGGATCGATCTCGTTGTGAATATGCGCGTTGCCCGTCAGATGGGGATTACCGTCCCCTTTACCGTCCTGGGCTCGGCCACCCGGATTATCAAATAACCAGTTTTTTCTTCCACGAACCAATCACAATCAGCTATAGTGCCACCCATGGGCAGAATACTGCTGATCGACGACGACCGGGCCTTCACGGATTTCATGGCCGGTTACATACAGAACGCTTATCCGCTCCTGCAGGTTGAGATCTGCAATAATCCGGTTGCCGCCTTGCAGGCGCTCAAAGGGGGGGGGTACGATCTGACCCTGATCGACCTTGAGATGCCTGCCATGGACGGGCTGAAACTCTTGTCTTTTGCCACCCAGGCCGGGATTGACAAAAACCGGATCGTGATTCTGTCCGGCCGGGATGCTGATTTTCTGCATGAGCTTTGTCCCATGGGGACCTGCCTGGCCGTTCTGAACAAATACGAGGTGCGCCAGAAGGCCGTTCTCGACATGATCCTCAACTCCCTCAGCAGAAAATCGGCGCTGCGCTGATAAACCACCCACCGTTTGTATCCGGAGTGTTCCTGAAGTATCTACGATCCCATCCATGAAACCCAGATGATTCCTCGCAGTTCTTCTCGATTCCTCTCGAGCATACTTGCGTTCCCCCGATTTTCGTCTACACTATGTAACTTCATACACCGAAGACATGATGGAGGTCCCCCTATGCTGAAGAAACATCTATTGCGCCTTGTGACAGCCGTCGGGCTGGCATTCCCGCTCAGTGGGTGCCTGGTGGCCGAAAGCAGCTATCTGAAAAAAGTCCAGGAGGCTGATGCTCTGGGCGGTGAGTTGGGAGCGCTGCGGCAGAAGCATGAACGGCTGACGTCGGAATATGCTGCATTGACCGCCGAAAGAGACCGGATTAGGGCGGAAGCCGCCGGCTTGAGCAAAGACAAACAGGCCCTTATGGCAGATAAAAAACAGCTTGAGGATGTTCTGGTTTCCAAAACCGACAGCCACTCGAAGGTTATTGCCGAGCTCCGGCAGAAGATATCCGGGCTCGAAACCGAAAATACCCGGCTGAAAGACGAGATTGCTGCTCTGCAGAAGGTCAAGGAGGAGAAGATAAAAGAGGTCAGCAGTACATACGAGCAGCTCCTGTCCAACATGAAAAACGAAATTGCCCAGGGGCAGGTTACGATCTCCGAGCTGAAAGGCAAACTGACGGTCAACATGGAGGCGGCAATCCTGTTCGATTCGGGCAAAGCGGATGTCAAGCCGGAGGGGTTGGCGATCCTGGCCAAGATGGTCGACACGCTGAAAGGGGTAAGAGACAAAGCTATCCGGATCGAGGGCCATACCGACAATGTCCAGATCAGCGGCAGCCTTACCCGGATTTTCCCGACCAACTGGGAACTGTCGGCGGCCCGGGCCATTAATGTCACCAAATACCTGCAGCAGCAGGGGATTGATCCTTCTGCACTCTCGGCAGCGGCCTTCGCCGAGCACAAACCGGTAGCCGACAACAGCACCCGCGAGGGAAAAGCCAAGAACCGCCGGATTGAAATTACCCTGGTTGCCCGGGATTGACAGCTCTTTGCGGCCGTTGTATACAAACACTCCACGATATATCATGAGACAGCAAAGGAGCTTCCGATGATTACCCACATAGTTTTATTCAAGCTCAACGATCCGTCCGAGGCGCTCCTGCAGAAAACCTGCAGCGTGCTGCTGGGCATGCAGGGAAACATCTCTGAACTGCGCCATCTTGAGGTGGGCCGTGATGTTATCCGCTCCGAGCGCTCCTATGACATCGCTTTGGTGACCAGATTCGACTCCCTTGATGACTTGCAGGCCTATCAGGTCCACCCGCACCATGCCGGGGTAGTCGTACCTCACATGAAGTCGGTCTGCTCGTCGATTGTGGCGGTCGATTACGAGTCCTGATACTGTATACTTTTTAGCTTGACGAAACAGGGGTTGATGCGTAAAATCCGGTTCTACTTTTGTTTCAGTTCTGTGATCTGGTGATTTTTCAGTTTAATATCAATGTGTTATTTGAAAATGTCGCTTCGTTTCATGATCCGGTTTCAGGTTGTAAAACACCTGTAAACACCAAAAACAAACGGGAGGTAGTAAGAATGTCTGATTACGGAACCCTGCAAGACCGTGTACGCCACAAGTCGCTGCTCTCCAAAGTCATGTCCCCCGAGGACACCATCCAGTTCTTTCAGCCCGGTATGAATCTGGGTTGGTCCGGATTTACCCCGGCCGGTTACCCGAAGGTCGTGCCCATCGCCGTTGCGGAGCACGTTGAGAAGAACAACCTCCAGGGCAAATGGAAATTCAACCTCTTCATCGGCGCATCCGTTGGTGCCGAGACCGAGAACCGCTGGGCCCAGAACGACATGATCGACCGCCGCTGGCCCTACCAGACCGGCAAGGACATCGCTGCCGGCATCAACGAGGGGCGCATCCGCATGGGTGACAAGCACCTC
>DCNF01000013.1:4407-4533 GCA_002322035.1 Geobacter sp. UBA1603 | reverse complement strand
ATGTCCTTGTAGTGCTTCTCGAGGATGCCGCGGATATCTGCCAGCTGCCGGTAGCACTCGGGCAGCACCTCCTCCATCGGTGGAAGGGTGGTCGCCTTGGCGCGGTTGATCGGCTGGGGGGTGCGG
>DCNF01000013.1:372-4201 GCA_002322035.1 Geobacter sp. UBA1603 | reverse complement strand
GGGGATGTTGTACTTGCGGCGATAGACGATCGCGCGGTCGTTCATCCAGGAGCCGAACACGGCGCCGATGGCGCCCCAGAGCTGCTGCTGCGGGTCTTCAGGGAACTCCTGGCCGAGACTGGCCTTGATCTGGGCCTTGAACTGCCCGACCAACTCTTTCCAGTCGGCAGCGGTCAGGTCAGTGTCGAGGTGAACCGCTTTATCGGCCTTCTTCTGCTCCAAGAGGTATTCAAGGGCGTGCTTGTCCATTCCCATGACCACATCGGAATACATTTGGATGAAGCGGCGGTAGGCGTCGTAGGCGAAGCGTTCGTCACCGCTCTGGGCGATGATCCCCTGCACGGTGGTGTCATTCAGGCCCAGGTTGAGGATGGTGTCCATCATGCCGGGCATTGAGGCCCGGGCGCCGGAGCGAACGGAAACAAGGAGTGGGTTGGCTGCGTCGCCAAAGGTGCGGCCCATCAGCGCCTCGACCTTCTTCAGGTTTTCGGCAACCTCGGCAGCCAGTGAGGCGGGATAGTTCTGGTCGTTCTTGTAAAATTCGGTGCAGACTTCAGTGGTGATGGTGAAACCGGGGGGGACCGGCAGGCCTATGCTGGTCATTTCCGCCAGATTTGCTCCCTTGCCCCCCAGCAGGTTCTTCATGCCGGCGGCACCCTCCGCCTGGCCGTTTCCAAAGAAATACACAAACTTCTGCGCCATGGTACTGCCTCCTCGTTGATGGATAACGCCCTGCGGCTTTACAACCGCTAAAAACGTTTATTATCAATAAAAATAGCTAGTTAGAGAAGGTGACTATAACGCGAATTTTGAGAATTTCAACTGAATTATGGAAAATTAATTCGTTTTGAGGCAGAGACACCGGAGCCGTTATCTGCTGTCCCAGCTGGTTACGTCGGCGTTCTTTCCCTCCCCGCCTTTTGCGCCGTCGGCGCCATAGGAGTAAAGGTCATAATCGCCATGCTCTCCCGGTGAGATGAAAAGATATTCATTGCCCCAGGGGTCCCGGGGAATCTTTTTGCTTTCAAGATAGCCGCCATCCTTGTAATTCTTCGGGATTAGGCCGACCGTCGGTTTCGCCACCAGGGCATTCAGCCCCTGCTCTGTGGTGGGATAGCTGCCATTATCGAGTTTATAGAGCTTCAATGCGGTCTCGATGTTCTTGATCTGAACCCGCGCATCTGTCACCTTGGCATCATCAGTCCGCCCCATCAGCTTTGGCCCGACCAGGGCCGCCAGCAGCGCCAGGATGACAATCACCACCATGATTTCGATCAGGGTAAAACCCCGGCGGTCACATAACCGGTCCATAGATATCACTACCTCCGTCAGGTTGTTGATCCAGCCATCAAGGCTCGTTGATCGTACATTGTGCATGAACGGCAGTCGTTGGCAAGTATTTTCAATTTCAATCCCATATGGCACATAGCATACCCGAAATAAGGCATACCCCGGAAGCCTCGATCCGGACCATCCGCACAACTGCCTGACCGGACGGGATATTACGGTACACGGGATGCTTGGCACGAGAAATGTATGAAAGCAGACAGAATCAGAAGCTGTCCCTAATCTACCCTGGACAAAAAAAGGAGAGAAAAACCATGAAGAAGATTGCTGTCAGCCTGCTTGCACTCGTAGCATTCGCCGGAACCGCCTTTGCCTCCGATGTCATTGAAATGAAGAAAGGCGTCAAATTCAGCCACAAAGCCCACCAGGAAGCCCTGAAAGACTGCACCAAGTGCCATGCGAAAGCAGCAGGTGGCAAAATCGAAGGTTTTGGTAAGGACTATGCACACAAAAACTGCAAAGGCTGCCACACCGACATGAAAAAAGGCCCCACCAGCTGCAAGGAATGCCACAAGTAAGACCCTGTCCCAATACGTTAACAAAACGGGCGGTGCCGATGACGCACCGCCCGTTTTATTGTGAGCCAGGCACCTGCCAGCCGCCAGCATGGCACTCCAGAAATCCTTCCCGTTCCATAGCAAGAAGGTTGCGCTCGATCGCAGCCTGCTCCCAGCACTCAGCATTCACAATCAGGTCCACGAGCGTTGCCGTGCAGACGCCCGGCCGCTTAAGCACGGTCTGGAGAAGGCGGCTGCGCAGCTGCCTGTTTGAACCCTCAAATGCCGACTGTCGGACATGGTGGCGACTCCGTCTCCCCGGATTGAGGTGGTGGCGCTTGAGCATGGCTCCGTAATCCATCAGGGCGTAGTACCATTCCCGGGGGTTGCTACGGTCAAGGGTCACCGTCACGAGCGGCAGGATTTCCCGGTCAGTCACCGCGTCACGGCCATGAAAGAACAGATGAAGGAATACGGTGCGGATGTTGGTTTCAATCAGCGGCTCGGCGATTCCGAACCCGAAAGCGGCAACGGCCCGGGCGGTGTAATGGCCAATGCCGGGGAGCGATTCGAGGTCGGCAACGACGCCGGGTATCTGTCCGTTAAAGCGCAGGACAACCTCTTCAGCAGACCGTTTCAACGCAATGGCCCGACGGTTATAACCTAGCCCCTGCCAGCAGCGCAGTACGTCAGCCAGCGGTGCATCGGCCAATGACCTGACATCGGGAAAAGTGGTGATGAATTCGGGGTACCTGTTTCTTACCCGCTCAACCTGGGTCTGCTGGAGCATAATCTCCGAAACCAGGATCAGGTAAGGATCACTGGTCTCACGCCATGGCATCGGACGCGAATTGGCATGATAGTAATCATAGATCGCACGCTGAAAACGCGATGTGCTGACAGGATCCAGCGCTCTTTCATGTGCAAAGCAGGCCGAAAGGGATGCCGGCGAGAGTGTCTCCGTCACGGGTCTTCGACCGCAATCCGGTCTCCGGCCCTGACACCGTGCTGCCTGAACCAGCCCCGGTTTACCTCCAGCACATACTGGACCCGATCCGATACAGACACCACCGGTGACATATCTCTGGCATTCATGTCGTGGAGTTCCAGAACTGTCCCGTCAGCGGCAATATAGGCACAGGAAAGCGGCATCAGGGTATCGCGGGTATTGTAAACCGCCCGCTGCGGATACTGATTGACGAATAACATGCCGTCATCCTGTGCCAGTCGCGGGCGTGACGCCAGACCGGCTGCTTTCTGCAGTGGCGTGCGGGCAACTTCGGCAATCACGAGTCCGCTCCCTGCCCGCAGGCGAACGACCGGCAGGCCCGTCTCGGTCTGCCGGGCCAGCCGCCCCGGGACAGCCAATGTTTCCGGTGACAACGGCGTGACCGGCAGACCCGTCAGTGAACACCCGGCACACAGAAGGGCCAAAAGAGCAAGCGGTCGGGCAACAGCCCCCCCCAATCCATGTTTTATTTCAATCATCGCAGGGCCAGCTCCATTTCCTCCAGTTTTTTTACACGGTCGCGCAGCTTGGCCGCGTTCTCGAAATCAAGCGCTTTAGCCGCCGCCAGCATTTCCTTGCGTAGTTTTTTGACCAGTTTCGGAATTTCACTGGGCGACACGTACTCTTCTTCTGATTCGGCCACGCGACTGCCGCCCAACGGAGTATAATAGTCCTTCTCCTCGATGGACTCCAGGATGGTGCGCATGCTTTTCACCACCGTCTCCGGGGTGATGCCGTGTTCGGCGTTGTAGGCCAGCTGTTTGGCGCGGCGGCGTTCTGTTTCCTCGATGCAGGCTTTCATGGAGCGGGTGATCTGGTCCGCGTACATGAGCACCCGGCCGTTGACGTTGCGGGCCGCCCGGCCGCAGGTCTGGATCAGGGAGCGTGCCGAGCGGAGGAAGCCCTCCTTATCGGCATCGATGATTGCCACCAGGGAGACCTCCGGCAGATCGAGCCCCTCGCGCAGCAGGTTGAT
>DCNF01000013.1:0-187 GCA_002322035.1 Geobacter sp. UBA1603 | reverse complement strand
GTGAGGGTGGTCACCAGCACCCGTTCGCCCCTGGCCACGGTCTCCCGTACCTCGTGGAGCAGGTCGTCCACCTGGCCCACTCCCCCCGCAGCAGCCGTCACCGGCCGCACCTCGATGACCGGGTCCACCAGGCCAGTCTTCCAGCTGTCAAGGTAGGGAAGTTTCACATCGAGGCTTACCGCTTCGA
>DCNF01000102.1:23889-24312 GCA_002322035.1 Geobacter sp. UBA1603 | reverse complement strand
AAGGAGGCGATCCAGGATGCCGATGTGGTAATGATGCTCCGTATTCAGCAGGAACGGCAGGGGAAAACGCTTATGCCTAATGCCCGGGAGTATTCCCGCTACTTCGGGCTCAATCCGGGCAATCTCAAACTTGCCAAGCCCGATGCTATGGTTATGCATCCCGGCCCGATCAACCGAGGCGTTGAGATGTCCAGTTATGTGGTAGATGGTGACCAGTCTTGGATCCTCAAGCAGGTGGAGAACGGGGTGGCGGTGAGGATGGCGATGCTCTACCATGTCTGCGGCGGAGAGTTGGAGTAGTGTGAAGCTGCCGCTTTTGCGCCAGCTTGGCGTAAGTCTTCGTGATCCCTTGTGCGGCGTAGCGCTGCTACGCCTCCGCGCGATCCCTCGACAGCCTTGATCTGACACAAAATCGACAGCTTT
>DCNF01000102.1:21643-23784 GCA_002322035.1 Geobacter sp. UBA1603 | reverse complement strand
TGATCGACCCGAGCCAGAACATTGACGGGATCATGGACGTACTGGTTGAGGATGGTGTGATCAAGCAGGTCAGTCCGGGGCTGACAGCACCGGCCGGGGCAGATGTCATTGATGCCACTGGTAAATATGTGACACCCGGCCTGATCGACATGCACGTCCATCTGCGGGATCCCGGCCTTGAGTATAAAGAGGACATCGTTAGCGGCACCAAGGCTGCTGTTGCCGGCGGTTTTACCTCGGTCTGCTGCATGCCGAACACCAAGCCGACCATCGATAACAAGGCGATTGCCAGCTACGTCGTCACCAAGGCGAAGCATGAAGGGTTCTGTAACGTCTTTCCGGTCGGATCGATCACCCACGGCCTTTCCGGAGACCGGATGGCCGAAATGGGTGAATTGAAAGAGTCCGGCTGCGTGGCGGTTTCAGACGACGGTCGGCCGGTGGCCAATGCCGAGCTGATGATGCGCGCCCTCCAGTATGCCCATGGCATCGGCATCATGGTGATCACCCATGCCGAGGAGCTGTCACTGGTGGGGCAGGGGACCATGAACGAAGGGGCAACCTCCACCGAGCTGGGGCTCAAGGGGATCCCCCGGGTGGCCGAGGATATTGCCACCGCCCGGGACATCATGCTGGCCGAATACACCGGCACCCCGATCCATATCGCCCATGTATCCACCAAAGGGGCGGTGAGGATCATCCGTGACGCCAAGGCGCGCGGCGTACGGGTGACCTGCGAGACTGCGCCCCACTATTTCACCCTGACCGATGAGGCGGTGCGCGGCTACAACACCAATGCCAAGATGAATCCGCCGCTGCGGGAGGCCGATGACGTGGCTGCCATCAAGGAGGGGCTCTCCGATGGTACCATCGATTGCATCGCCACCGACCATGCGCCCCATCATCTGGATGAGAAGGACGTGGAATTCAACGAGGCTATGAACGGCATCATCGGCCTGGAGACTTCCCTGGCGCTGTCGCTCAAATTAGTGCAGGATGGTGTCTTGGATCTTCAGCAAATGGTTTATAAAATGTCATGCAATCCATCGAATATTCTTGGTTTAAATCGCGGTACGCTGGCGCCAGGAGCAATCGCCGATATCACGGTTATTGACCCCGCAGCGGTCTGGACCGTGGAGAAGGAACAGCTGGCCAGCAAGTCGAAGAACTCACCATTTCTTGGCTGGCAGCTTACCGGTCGGGCGATGGCCACCATCGTGGACGGTACGGTAGCATACACACGTTAATCTCAGGGAGTCATGACGCATGAAAGCAATCCTCGCGCTCGCCGATGGGCGCATTTTTGAAGGAAAATCATTTGGTGCCGGTGGCGAATCCACCGGAGAGGTGGTGTTCAATACTGCCATGTCAGGGTATCAGGAGGTGCTCACAGACCCCTCCTACAAGGGGCAGATGGTAACCATGACCTATCCTCAGATCGGTAATACCGGTATTAATCCGGAGGATATCGAGAGTCGCGGCCTGTTCCTTTCCGGTTTTATTGTCAAGGAGTATCAGGATTGCTATTCCAACTGGCGTGCAACCATGAGCCTCGACGCGTATCTCAAGGAGCATGGCGTTGTCGGTATCCAGGGGATCGACACCCGGGCGCTGACCCGGCACCTGCGGGACAAGGGTGCCCAGAACGGCATCATCTCTACCACAGATCTGGACCCGGTCAGCCTTGTTGCCAAAGCAAAGGCGGTACCGAGTATGGCCGGCCTTGATCTGGCTTCCGGAGTTTCCTGCGACAGGCCCTACCACTGGACCGAAGCCGGGTGGGACCTGGAGGAGGGGTATCGCCAGGTGGACCCGGCGCACCTGAAATACAAGGTGGTCGCCTATGACTTTGGCATTAAATACAACATTCTGCGCTGTTTGGTTGACGCCGGCTGCGATGTCACCGTGGTGCCGGCCTCGTTCCCTGCCGCAGAGGTGCTGGCCATGAAACCGGACGGTATCTTCCTCAGTAACGGCCCGGGCGATCCGGAACCGCTTACCAGCGTAATTGAAAACATCCGCACCCTTGTGGGCAAAAAGCCGATTTTCGGCATCTGCCTCGGACACCAGCTGCTCGGCCTGGCCCTGGGGGGGCGCACCATGAAACTCCCCTTCGGTAACCACGGCTCCAACCTGCCGGT
>DCNF01000102.1:16841-21574 GCA_002322035.1 Geobacter sp. UBA1603 | reverse complement strand
CCAACCTGCCGGTCATGGACATGGCGACCCGCAAGGTGGAGATTACCTCCCAGAACCATGGCTTTGCCGTTGATCTGGCATCGCTGGGAGACAACGCCTGCCTCGGCCATGAGAACCTCAACGACCAGACGGTGGAAGGGATACGGCACTGCGATCTGCCGATCTTCTCGGTGCAGCNNGAGGCGTCGCCGGGGCCGCACGATTCGCAGTACCTGTTCGGGCGATTCGTGGAAATGATGGAGAAGCATAAGTAAACGGCAACCGATAGGAAGTGAACGGGTATAATGGGTTATCTCGCTCTTTATCGATCAGGTGAGCTGCTGTGGAGGGTACGGGAAGGCTATCGGCGGCTGGCTTCGTGTAACCTCTGCCCCCATGACTGCGGGGTGAACCGTATTAAAGGCGAGCGGGGCATCTGCGGGGTAGGGATGAAACCAAAAATTGCCGCGGCCAATGTCCATCGGGGGGAAGAACCGCCGATTTCCGGGACTCGCGGCTCTGGAACGATTTTTCTCTCCGGTTGTTCGCTAAAATGTGTGTTCTGTCAGAATTTCCCCATCAGCCAGTTGGGAAATGGAAAAGAAATCAGCACAGCAGAGCTTGCCGTCCGGATGCTGAAATTGCAAAAGCAGCGGGCACACAACATCAATTTCGTCACCCCGACCCACTTTCTGCCACAGATTCTGGCGGCCCTCTGGCTGGCGATCCCCCAGGGGTTCAACCTGCCGCTGATCTGGAATTGCAGCGGCTACGAGCGGGTCGATGCTTTAGAACTGCTGGCCGGGGTGGTGTCGGTATATCTGCCGGATATCAAATACTGCGACGATGCTTCCGCCCGTGAAATATCAGGGGCGGAAGAGTATTGCGCCGTGAACCGGGCCGCCCTGGCGGAAATGTACCGCCAGGGCGGAAATTTGCGCTGCGATACCGAAGGACTCGCCGTTGGCGGCATGATCATCCGCCATCTGGTGCTGCCGGGAGGGATGTCTGGTACTCGGCAGTCCCTGGCTTGGCTTGCCGGAACCTTTGGTGCCGGAATCCATGTGTCGCTGATGAACCAGTATTTCCCGGCCCACAGGGTGCACGGCGATCCGCTGCTCGGCCGGACAGTGACAGAGGCGGAATACGCTGCGGCGGTGGCAGCGCTGACCGAATACGGTTTTGACAATGGCTGGGTACAGGAATGGGGGGACCATGGCTGCTGCTGACCGGGAAAAACTTTTGCTGTTTCTTGACTGTTGCGCCTTAATCGAGCACAAGTGTGCCGACATGTATCACTACTACAGCGAGTTGTTCAATGACACCCCTGAAATGGCCCGCCTCTGGAAAAAAACAGCCCTTGAAGAGGAAAACCATGCCCGGCAGGTACGGCTTGCCATCAGGATGATCGATGAGATCGCAACGTTTCCGGCCGATGCCAGCCTTGACAAGGTGTATCGTGTCAATCGCACCCTGGATGCACTGCTGGCAGGGGTCAAACAGTCTCCACCATCACGGACCACCGCCTTGCGCAAGGCGATCGAGACGGAACAGCACCTGGCAGGTCTTCATGTGGATCATGCGCTGATGTTCCGCGACCCGTCAACCAACCAGATGTTCAAGGCGCTTCACGATGCGGATCAGGGGCATATAACCGAACTGCAGAAACAGCTGGCGATCGAGACCATCGCCCATGCGGAGATGTGCGGTTGAAGACAGTTGCACTGCTGGTGCTGTCAAGGATTTTCATGGTTTATTGCTTCGTATACGCTCCTGGAGCTGAACATGCTCAGGTTGATGGATTATTCAGGAATCATAGCCCTTCATATACTCTCTTGGCGGATTCAGCGAACGATCGTGCGGTGCGTTGGTGGCGGTAAAGCAGCGCCTTGATACACTGATGGTCGAAAAGGGCCTGGCGCCGTCACGGGAGAAGGCCCAGGCGCTGATCATGGCCGGCCAGGTGGTTGTCGGCGAGCATCTGGCTGAAAAAGCAGGACAGCAGGTCAGTATCGACGCGCAGATACGGATCAAGGGTGAGGTTCTGCGCTATGTCGGCCGTGGCGGGCTTAAGCTGGAAAAAGCCCTGAAGGAGTTCTGCATCGAGGTGACCGGCCTTACGGCCATTGATGTGGGAGCCTCAACCGGCGGTTTTACCGACTGTCTGCTGCAGCATGGGGCCCGGAAGGTTTTCGCAGTCGATGTCGGCCACAACCAGCTGGCCTGGACATTGCGCCAGGACCAGCGGGTTATCTCGCTGGAAAAGACCAACATCCGCTATCTGACCGCCGACCAGCTTGGCGAAGTTCCCGACATTGCGGTTATAGATGCGTCTTTTATCTCGCTTGCCAAGGTATTGCCGGCAACCATATCGCTTGTTCGTCCCGGCGGCTGTATCATCGCCCTGATTAAACCCCAGTTTGAAGTCGGCCGTGCCGATGTGGGTAAGGGCGGGATTGTCAGGGATCCGGCCGCCCATGACAGGGCGATTGAACTGGTACGTCAGGCTGCATCGGATCTGGGCTTGCGGGTTACAGCACTGTGCAGTTCGCCGATCCTGGGGGCCGATGGCAACCGTGAGTTTCTGATTCTGCTGGAATTACCGGAGGAATAGCTATGGAATCATGTCTTTTCTGCAGGATTATAAAGGGAGATATACCGGCCAGGAAAGTCTATGAAGACGATCTGATGGTGGCAATTGAGGATATCGCCCCCAAAGCGCCCCTGCACCTGCTCCTGATTCCCAGGGCGCACTTCTGCAATTGCCTCGACATGGGTACTGATCACGAGCTGGTTGTCGGGCACCTGTTCCGAACCGCCGGCTTGATCGCCCGTGAACAGGGTGTTGCCGAATCAGGTTTTCGCCTTGTTCAGAACAATGGTGCAGGGGCTGGGCAGTCTGTTTTCCATCTGCATGTGCACCTTCTGGCCGGCCGCGATTTTAGCTGGCCTCCAGGGTAGGGGGCGGTTATGCCGAAGTCTCTGATTGCGTTCCTTGCGCTGCTGATGCTGGGTGCTGTTCAGGTTTTTGCCGACACCTATTCGTGGGTCGATCAGAACGGCACGGCACACTTCACTGACGATCCGTCATCAATACCGAAAAAATTCAGATCAAAAGCCACGCGGGTGGTGGATGTCCCGTCTGGCACGGCTACTCCGTCGTTGACCGATTCTGCCAAGCCGGCGTCTCCTTCTCTTCCTGCCCCTTCAAAACAGATGAACGGCGCCGCAGCCGACCCGGCCCAACAGTTCGGCGGCAAAACCTTCGGGCAGTGGCAGCAGGGTCTTGCGGAGCGGGAGTCTGCCCTGAACGTCCTGCGTATAAAAATAGACGAAATGGATCGTATGCTTAAAAAACCGGTGGTAAATGCTGCCCAGTACCGTCAACTGCTGGACGAAAGGAATCGGACGCGCGATCAGTTCACCGACCAGCGCAAAGAGTATGATGCTTATGTGGAGTCTGCCAGAAAGGCCGGTCTGAAGATTGATATGGCACCGTAGAGGCCAGTCTTTTTATCTGCTTGTCCCCGCGCCCGCCGGAATCCCGGCGGGTTTTTTTGTCAGAAGGAAAGAACCTTCTTGATCAGTCCGGGGAAGGCGATGTCGGTAGTCATGATGACAGTCAGGACATTCATAATAATGACCGTAACCCAGGCGATCACGTTGAAAACCGGTCCGTTGACATAGTTGCCCATCAGTTTTCGATCATTGATCAGAAGCAGCATGAAAATAAGCACGAACGGCATTACCGCGCCGTTTAATACCTGTGAGAGGAACATTATCTTGATCAGCGGGGCGTTAGGTATAAGAATTAATCCGGCGCTGATAACAATGATTATGGTGAAGAACCAGAAAAATTGTGGGGCCTGCTCGAAATCTTTGTCGACCCCCGATTCCCATCCCATTCCTTCGCAGATGTAGAATGCCGTAGAGAGCGGAAGAATACAGGCTCCAAAGAGCGAAGCGTTAAAGAGTCCAAAAGCGAACAGTGCTGAAGCATGCTGTCCGACCAGCGGTTTGAGGGCGAGCGCTGCATCTGCTGCAGTTTCAATCTTGAGGCCCTGCAGGTGAATGGTCGAGGCGCAGGCAACCATCATGAAAAAAGCCACCACGATTGCCAGTATGCAGCCGACAGTCACATCAATACGGGTGAATGGATACTGTTCGGCGGTTATCCCTTTTTCCACAACCGCAGATTGCTGGTAAAACTGCATCCAGGGAGCGATAGTGGTGCCGATAATGCCGATCAGGGTCATGATATAGGCGCTGTCAGACGTGATGGACGGTTTGACTGTGGCCAGGAGAACGGCATTCCACTGCGGCCCGGCCATGAACGCAGCGATCGGATAGGCGATGTAGACCAGGCAGGCGACCAGAAAAACCTTTTCTACCGTTTTGTAGGAACCTTTGACAATCAATAGCCAGACGATCACAGCGCAGGCTGGTACGGAGATGTATTTACTGATACCGAATATTTCAAGGCTGGCGGCAATGCCGGCAAATTCGGAGATGGAGTTGCCCATGTTTGTAATGAACAGGGCTATCATGACATAAAACGTAACCTTGACACCAAATGATTCGCGAATCAGGTCCGAGAGCCCTTTCCCAGTGACCGCACCCATGCGGGCGCACATCTCCTGGACGATGACCAGTGCCACGGTTGTCGGGATCATCATCCAGAGAATGGAATAGCCGTAATTGGCTGCCGCCAGGGAGTAGGTGGTGATCCCACCGGCGTCGTTGTCCACGTTGGC
>DCNF01000102.1:16181-16813 GCA_002322035.1 Geobacter sp. UBA1603 | reverse complement strand
ACGTTGGCGGTGATGATGCCCGGGCCGAGAATCGCCAGGAACAGCATGATGTTGCGCCGGTTTATGCTCTTGAGAGGGATTCTGTTCAACATGGTTTGTGTTTTCGCCTAGCGTCGTTTGTTTTTCTGGATCAGCGGCAGGTAGTGGGCCAGAACGTCGTCGACCGTCACAATTCCGGCCATCCGGTCGTCAGTGTCAAAAACCGGTACGGCGATCAGGTCGTACTTGGCAAGTGTTTCCAGCATATCTTCCGGTTCGGCGTCGATGGAGACGAACTTGATGTTTTCCTCCATAACATCAGTAATGTGGGTTTCCGGAGGCATCAGCAGCAGGTCTTTTAGGCTGATAACCCCCTCCAATCGCTCATCAGCATCAACGATATACCCGTAATATATGGTTTCGATCTCGGATGCGTTTTCCTTGAGCAGTTCCAATGCCCGGCCGGTGGTGATGTCTGATGTGAGCCTGAAATAGTCAGGATTCATAAGCCCACCGGCAGAATCTTCCTCGTGCTCGAGCAGTTCCTGAATGTCTTCGGCATCCTCCTGGTCCATCAGGTCAAGCAGTTCCTGTGCGCGTTCTTCCGGAAGATCGGAAAGGACGTCGGCCGCCTCGTCCGGCTCCATCTCCTC
>DCNF01000102.1:15816-16126 GCA_002322035.1 Geobacter sp. UBA1603 | reverse complement strand
TCCATCTGGCTGATGACGACATTGCGCATTTCAGGCTCAAGTTCGTACAGGGTTTCTCCGGTTGTCTCGGCGTCAATGGTGTCAAGCACAGTGCGGATGTTCTGGATCGGAATGCTTTCAATAATGTCGGCAAGATCGGCCGGATGCAGTTCATTCATCTGGTTGCGGGCAATGTTGAGTGCCAGCTTCGATGAATTGGCCTCCAGTGGCTGGACATACTCCCAACTGATCTCGCTGTGTGGTATCTCCTTGTGCAGGGCGCGGGCCATCCGTTCGCCAACCCTTTCGTACCCGAGCCGCCGCAAAAGAC
>DCNF01000102.1:15276-15687 GCA_002322035.1 Geobacter sp. UBA1603 | reverse complement strand
TCGACGATCTGCTTGTCGAGCAGGTCTCGCTTGACGAGGATCTCTCCCTCGCGGGACTGATGCGATGCCAGTCCGGGAGGATTGATGCCGACGGATGAAATAACCACATGCGTGAAAAGTGCGACCTCGCTCCAGGGAAGCGTCTTCATCCCCTTGCGTGATTTGAAGACAATATGGGAAACCTCTGGAAAAACATCACCCGGAACCATGATCAGGTCGCGGAGGATCCCCAGGGTTTCGCCCTTACTGTTGATCACTGAACGCCCGATAACGGCGCTTAAGTATATTTCATTGAATTCAGTCGTCATGTCACCAAGACCAAACAAAAATGGACCTTCGGAGGAAGGCCCATGCATAACGGCTGGAAAGGTCTTCCCCACTGGTTGACTTTCGGCAGAGCACAACGTAGGT
>DCNF01000102.1:13248-15197 GCA_002322035.1 Geobacter sp. UBA1603 | reverse complement strand
CCTGGTCTACCCATTGGCGTCTTTCGACATTTTTGGGCAGTAGCCTGTGTTTGTGCAAACGCCTCTGCTAACGAGGATATGTGTTGCTTATAGTCCCGGCGTTCTAGTTTGTCAACCTCTGAATTCCCCGCAGCCTGTTGTGCTTTATCTTTCGGGACAGCTTATGATATATGGTTAAAAAAGACCACGAGGTATACACCATGAGCACGCTTTATGACGTTCTGATAATTGGAGGTGGCCCGGCAGGGATGTCGACCGCTTACCTTTGCCACAAACATGGGCTTTCCTATCTCGTTCTGGAATCGGGCAAGGCCATTTTTCAAGGGATAGCCAACAGCTACCCGCAGGGCAAACTGGTCTACGCCTCAAAACCAAAGGACGCGCCTGAACCGTTCATGGTTGAAGAACTGCGGCCGCCTGACAAACCGGTCACGGTTGAAAGCTATCTTCAGTATGTCCAGCATTTTGTCCAGCATGAAAACCTCAATGTGCAGACCGATGTGGCGTTCGAGGATATTCGTGACGAGCGCGACGGACTGACGGTTGTCACCTCCCGTGGCAGCTTCAAGGGAAGAAAGGTGGTGCTTTCATTCGGCAGCAACATCCCGCGTGAACTTTCAGTCTATGGTGACGCAAAGATGGTTGCAAAAAATGTTGAGGATGCGACCAAATATGTCGGTGTAAAAACCCTTGTCATCGGCGGAGGAAATACTGCGGCGGATGTGGTGATTGCCATTCTGAAGACCAAACGCGAGGTCAACGACAGCCAGCCGGTCTACTGGGCCCATAAGTCCGAGAAGTTCGACGTCAACAAAGAGACTGCACAGCGATTGGGGGAGGAAATTCTTCTCGGAGGGAATATCAGGCTGCTGCCGGGTGCGATGCCCCGGATCGGTGAGGTCGATGAAGAGGGCGTTGATCGCCTTGTGATCCGCATCAACGAGTTCAAGCAGGTCGATGGTATTGATCTCTACCACGCCATGAGTTTCCCGATGCAGAATGTGATCGCCTGCATCGGCTCCCAGGGACCGGTACCGATTTTCGATAAACTCGGTGTCCAGACGATCGCCTGCACCGCCGGTGTCTGCAAGATTGCCAAGGAAGGTGAGCGGCTGGTGCTGCTTAGCTCGGAATTCGAGTCGACACGCAAAGGGGTCTATGTTATCGGCGGAGCCATATCTCCCTCCTATATGAAAATCAGCGAAGGCGCCATCTGCGAGGAGAAGCACCCCAATCTGATCTACACCGCGATTAACGACGCTTACCATGTGGTCGAAGCCATCAGGGGCAAACTTGGCAGATAACCCCGGCCATTCCCGATTCATCCGTCTATAAGCCGTAAAAAAGGCGCGGGACGCATTATATTTAGCGTTCCTCGCTCTGGCTGACGTCAAGTTTTTTATTGTATACATGCGCTGACGCAATTCGCTCTTGCGTAAAACGTAATTATATAATATCAGTTGAGCATCATACTTTTCCAAATTAATAGTGTATAAGAACTGGCAGGATAACCTGACTCAAAGGAGGTTTCGGATGGGTAAACAAAAGATTGATGCCGAAATCGGAGCGTCAAAACGCGGTATCGAAAATCGTGAGCATTCTATCGGCGAAATTTTGAAAGAGCGTGGCGTTTCACGCCGTGACTTCCTCAAGTTCTGCTCGGCAATGACGGCGGCAATGGCGCTCCCGGCAAGTTTTGCTCCCCGGGTGGCCCAGGCCCTTGATGAGGTTAAGCGGCCGACGCTGGTATGGCTTGAACTTCAGAGCTGTACCGGTGACAGCGAGGCGCTCCTGCGCTCGGCAAATCCGACCGTGGCCGAAATCGTACTCGACATCCTTTCCGTCGATTACCACGAAACGATCATGGCCGCAGCCGGCCATCAGGCCGAGGCGGCGCTTGACAAGGCGATCGCTGACCACAAAGGCAAATATATCTGTGTTGTCGAGGG
>DCNF01000102.1:7938-13134 GCA_002322035.1 Geobacter sp. UBA1603 | reverse complement strand
CGTCAGGTCTGCGGCGGCGCCCTTGCCACCATCGCGGTCGGCACCTGCGCCTCATACGGCGGTATTGCTGCGGCTGTGCCCAACCCGACCGGTGCAGTCGGTGTCAAAGAGGCGGTGCCGGGTGCCACGGTTATCAACCTGCCCGGTTGTCCGGTCAATGCCGACAACCTGACCGCGACCGTGGTTCACTATCTCGTCTTTGGCAAAATTCCGGCCCTTGACAGCCATGGCCGCCCACTGTTTGCCTATGGCAAGCGCATTCATGACAATTGTGAGCGTCGCCCCCATTTTGACGCCGGCCAGTATGTTGAGCACTGGGGTGATGACGGACACCGCAAAGGGTTCTGTCTCTACAAAATGGGATGCAAGGGACCGGCAACCTTCCATAACTGCCCGAGTCAGCGCTACAACGAAAAAACAAGCTGGCCGGTTGCGGCGGGTCATCCCTGCGCCGGCTGCTCCGAACCGAATTTCTGGGATACCATGTCGCCGATGTACAAGCGCCTGCCCAACGTGCCCGGTTTCGGCATCGAGGCAACCGCCGACAAGATCGGCCTTGGTCTGGTGGCGGGTGCCGGAGCAGCATTTGCAGTTCACGGGGCGTTGAATGCCCTGCGCAAAGATAAAGAACCTGTTGAAGAAACCAAGGAGGGATAACATATGGCCAAGATTGTCGTCGACCCGATTACCAGAATTGAAGGACATCTTCGCATCGAGGCCGAAGTGAACGGCGGTAAAATTACCGATGCCTGGAGTTCGGCAACCATGTTCCGCGGTATCGAGAAAATCCTGAAAGGGCGCGACCCGCGCGACGCCTGGTTTTGGACCCAGCGTTTCTGCGGCGTCTGCACCACCGTTCACTCGATCGCATCGATCAGGGCCGTTGAGAACGCCCTCAAGATCAAGATCCCACCCAATGCCGAGCTGATTCGCAATATCATCATCGGCATCCAGAATGTTCAGGATCACGTCATCCATTTCTACCACCTGCACGCCCTGGACTGGGTTGATATAACATCCGGACTTAAGGCCGATCCGGTGGCGACGTCCAAACTGGCGGCATCACTTTCCGACTGGCCCAACAATTCGGCCACCTACTTCAAGGGTGTTCAGGACAAGCTCAAGTCGTTCGTGGCCTCGGGGCGCCTCGGCCCGTTCGGCAACGCCTACTGGGGGCATCCGGCCTACAAGCTTCCGCCCGAAGCCAACCTGATGGCGACCGCCCACTACCTCGAAGCACTGGAGTGGCAGAAGGACGTTATCAAGATTCACGCCATCCTCGGCAGCAAAAACCCGCATCCCCAGACTTTCCTGGTGGGCGGAATGTCGATTCCGATTGATCCAGACTCGCAGAATGCACTGAATGCCGACAAACTGATTGAAATCAAGCGGCTGCTCAAGAAAGCCCAGGACTTCGTTGAGAAGGTCTACATCCCTGATCTTCTGGCTGTGGCTTCCTTCTATAAGGAGTGGGCCGGTATCGGCGGCGGAGTCGGCAATTTCATGTGTTACGGCGAGTTCCCGGATGCGGCAGGAAATATGTGGATGCCGGCCGGCATCATCCTCAACAAGGATATTTCAAAGGTTCATCCGGTTGATCAGGGTAAAATCGCCGAATATGTCGATCATTCCTGGTTCGAAAACTCCAAGGGAGCCGGCAAGGGTCTCCATCCCTGGGAAGGGGAGACCGAAGTCAGCTACACCGGGCCAAAGGCACCCTACACAAATCTCGACACAGACAAAAAATACTCCTTCGTAAAATCTCCCCGTTATGAAGAAAAGGCAATGGAGGTCGGGCCGCTGGCCCGCGTCCTGGTGGCCTATGCCTCCGGCCACAAGGAAACCAAGGCGGTTGTTGACCATGTGCTGAAAACACTTGGTGTCGGTGCAGAAGCACTTTTCTCGACTCTGGGACGCACTGCAGCCCGTGGTATCGATTGTCTGCTGATTGCCCGCCAGACGCCGAAATTTCTGGACGAACTGATCGGCAACATCTCCAAAGGTGACCTGCGCATCCATGCCAATGAGAAGTGGGAGCCGTCCGACTGGCCGGCCGAAGCCCAGGGGTATGGCTGGCATGACGCGCCGCGCGGAGCACTTGGTCACTGGATCAAGATCAAAAATCAAAAAATCGAGAATTACCAGGCGGTCGTGCCTTCCACCTGGAACGCTTCACCCCGCGATGCCAAGGGACAGCGTGGTCCCTACGAAGCAGCGCTGGTCGGAACACCGATGGCTGATCCGAACAAGCCGCTGGAAATCTTGCGGACGATTCATTCGTTCGACCCCTGCCTGGCCTGTGCCGTTCATGTGGTCGATGCCAACGGCAATGAGATGGTTAAAGTCAAGGTATCCTAGGAAAGGAGGCCATTATGCCCCATCAACCGAAATACAAACGCTATATCTGGGAATTGCCGGTTCGTTGGAGTCACTGGATCAACATGGTCTCCATCGTTACCCTGGCGGTGACCGGCTTCTTTATCGGGAATCCTTTTTCTTTCGCCAAATCGGCTTCCGATTTTACCATGGGGTGGATCCGTTTTTTTCACTTCGCGGCAGCCTATGCATTTACGGTCAGCCTGGCCTCTCGAGTGCTCTGGTCGCTGATTGGCAACAAATATGCCGGCTGGCGTGAATTCTTTCCCTTTGCCACCGCCACGGGCCGCGAGAAGATGGTCAAAATGTTCCGCTACTATATGCTGGTTGACAAGGAAGTTCCGGAGACAGTCGGGCACAATCCCCTGGCAACCACTGCCTACACGGTTCTTTTTGTGCTGTATCTGCTGATGATAACCACAGGCTTTGCCCTGTATGCCCAGCATGCTCCAAGCGGTTCGATGCATAAAGCTCTCGGATTTATGTATTCCCTGTTCAGCGACCAGGGAATGCGCCTGGCCCATCATTTCAGCATGTACCTGATCTTCGGCTTTGTGATCAATCATGTCTACAGCGCCTGGCTGATGGACATAAAAGAACATGGCAGCGAGATTTCCAGCATGTTCAGCGGTTACAAATTTACAGTCAAGAAAGAAGAATAGGGTCTCTGCGATATACTGTGATGATATCAGTGGGGGCGCACAACGGAGTGCGCCCTCTCTTTTTTCTCTGAAAGGATTGTTATGTCGTGTGACGTGTCTGGTATGAAGGTTTTGGTTCTGGGTATCGGCAATCTGGTGATGGCTGACGATGGCATTGGTGTGCGGGTAGTCCAGAAACTGCAGCAGTGCTATCGTTTTCCGCAGAATGTCACCATTATGGATGGGGGGACATTGGGGTTGGATCTGTTGCCGGCGCTGGAAGAGACAACCCATCTGATCGTTGTTGATGCTGTGGAAACCGGCCGGGAGCCAGGTACGATGGTGAGACTGGCTGGAGAGGAGTTGCCGATTGCCCTGGAAACCAAGCTCTCCCCGCATCAGATGGGGCTTAAGGACCTGTTGGCGGTTGCCCGGCTGATGGGCCATGAGCCGGGTTCAATGGTGCTTGTCGGTATTCAGCCTGGCAGTATCGAGATGGATGAACACCTGACTGATAGTGTTTCAGCACAGCTTGATGTTATGGTTAGTAATGTATTGAATGAACTCAATGAAATTGGGATTGAACCGGGCGCAGTCTAAACCCATCAGGCCAGCAGTTTTTTCATCTCCAGCACATATCCACCGTTGGCCTTGCGATATTCGACCGAATCCATCAGTGACCTGATGATAAAGATGCCTCGCCCTCTATCGTCGATTCTGTCGCTGTCAAAGCAGGGGTCAGGTATTGAGCAGAGGTCAAAACCGCTTCCGCTGTCGTAGACCCGGATCGTGATCTCCTGTTCAGAGGCGCTGATCCTGATCACGATGTCCTTGTCAGGGTCGGCCCGGTTGGCATGTTTTATGGCATTGACCATCGCTTCCGTCAGCACTACGTTCAGGTGCTGGGCCAGTTCCTCCCGGTCGCCCTGGTAGCGCACCAGCTGCCGGACCAGATCCTCGCCGATCCTTCCGACCATGGCGAGGTAACTGGTCTGGTTGGGAACCTTGATCTCCATATCGATTCTGTTTTTCATGCCGAGTCCCCTTCAGAAATGTTCCAGCGCCTCATCAATCGTCGTGTAGATGTCAAACACTCTGTGCAGGCGTGTCAGCTCGAACATCGAGCGGACCTGGTTCTGCAGGCTGCAGAGCGTGAGGCTGCCCTGGCGGGCCGAGGCGTTTTTAAAGCCTGAAACAAGTACCCCCAACCCTGAACTGTCAATGAAGCGAACCTCCTTCAGGTCGATTACGATATTTTTGGCGCCCGATTCGAAGAGGCTGTTAAGCTCTGACTTCAGCAGGTCGGAATTGTGCGCATCCAGCCGCTCCTCGCGGAGGGAAATAATCCTGATCTCTCCCTGTATTTCATGTTTAATATTCATGGTGCCCTGCTCCTTTCTTTTTCTTTTTGCGGCTCAAGCGAGCCTGACGACGACCAGTGATACGTCGTCCTGCAATGAACTGCTGCCGGTAAATTCGTAGAGTGATCTATAGAATGAGTCAATGATTTCGGCCGTGGGAAGCAGGCGTACCTGTGACAGTTGACGGCAGACCCGGTCGGTGCCGAACATCTCTCCGTCACCGTTCATTGCCTCGATCAGGCCGTCAGTGTAGAGCAGCAGTACATCACCGCGCTGCAGCTCAATCTCCCGTTCTTCAAACAGCACGGCCGGCTTGACACCGATAATCAGACCTTCCGCATCCAGTTCACTGCACCCGTCTCCACCGCTGCGGCAGACCAACGGTGGATTGTGACCGGCATTGGAGTAAGAGAGGCGACCGGTGGCTGCGTTGTATCCGGCATAAAACATGGTGATGAACAGTTCAGCCCTGGTCAGGTCTTCATAAAGCTGGCTGTTGATATCCTGAAGGATCGTGCTGGTGCTGCGGGCAGCCCCGATCTGAGCCCGCAGCAGGGTGCGTACCTCGGCCATGATCAGGGCTGCACCGACACTGTGTCCGGAAACATCGGCGATCAGGATGTCGCAGCGGTGCTCACCGCAACAGAAATAATCATAGTAATCCCCCCCGACATGGGCGGCTGAAATGCAGCGGCCGCTGATTTCGACACCCGGTATGTCAGGAGCGGCATCCGGAAGAAGCGACATCTGGATCTGCTGGGCAATTTCCATATCGCGCAGAACCCGGGCGTGTTCCAGGAGGGCGGTTTCCTTTTCGG
>DCNF01000102.1:6049-7852 GCA_002322035.1 Geobacter sp. UBA1603 | reverse complement strand
CTGGCCGGCAAGACTTGAGAGCAAATTGCCGAACTCCTCGGTGAACAGCCCGGCGATCGAGGCGGAATAGACCGACATGATCCCCAGGGCCTGTTCTCCCTCGCGCATGATCGGGATGTGGGCAAAGGACACAAACCCTTCCGCACGGGTTTTGTCGAGGTCGACGATCGTACCGCTGATCTGGTTGATGTCATTGACAAAATGGGTGCGGCGGTCACGCAGAGCCATATCCCAGTATGGTGCGCTCTCCATGTACCAGTGCTGGGGCGAGAGCGGCCGGCGGTTGTTCCCCTGATAGCTTCGGGCGGTCAGGGTGCCGTTCCCGTCATCCAGTTGGATGATCACGGTGTCCAGCTTGAATTCCTTGAGCAGCAGCCGCAGCAGATCATCCATAATGATCTGCAGGTCAAGTGTGCGATTGATGATTTCAGAAGCTTTAAGCCTTACATATAGGGCCTCCCGGCTCTGGTCGAGCGATGTGCGCACGGTGCTGAAGATATCGTAAACCGATTCCATCCGTGATCCCATGTCCGACAGAAAGCTGTCGACAATTGCCCCGGCAGCGGCGGCACCGACTGAACCGGCCAGAGTTTTTTCAGTAAAACGCTTCAGATTGGGCAGTTCAAATTCGGATACGGTGCTGTCGGCAGCTATGCCTCTCTCGGCCGTGTAGGCGGCAACCGCACGTTCGGCCTCTGCGGCGCCGATGAATTTGGTCATCAGGGCGGTCAACTGGCTTATACTGACCGGTTTTGAGAGCCGTTTTGTTTCAGTCTGCCGGCCGGTGTGCTCCAGATCGAAAGTGCCGATGAAGCGCCGCACCTGCTCGCGTTCCGCCTCATTCTGGTGCAGCAGGATGGAAAAGATGATGTAGCCGCTGATGTTAAACAGCATGCTCCAGAAAAGGGAGTGGCTCCAGAGATCCATACCGGTCAGGCCGAACAGTGCGTGGGGCTGGAGCAGGCTGATTCCGAACAGTCCGGTTTGCAGAATATCCGTTTCGATCCATCCGGAGCGGATGAATGTCGGCAGCAGCAGGGTGTAAAACCAGGTGGCAAAACCCAGGGATATGCCGGCAATGGCGCCGGTACGGTTACCCCGACGCCAGTAGAGCCCCCCCAGCATGGCCGGCAGAAACTGGCAGGCGGCCGAGAATGATATCAGCCCCATGTTCACAAGCATGTAGGAGTCGCCGACGATGCGGTAGTAGAAATACCCCATCAGTACTACCAGCACGATTCCAAGGCGTTTGAGATTGATCAGCAGAACAGGAAACCAGGGGCGCGGTTCCAGCCGGACAATGACCGGCATGAAGATATGGTTGAGCAGCATGGTCGAAATTGCCACCGATTCCACCATGACCATGCCGGCTGCTGCGGACAGGCCTCCCAGAAATGCCAGCATTGCGATTCCGTCATAACCGGCCGAGAGCGGCAGGCTGATGACAAAAAAATCGGCGCCGGCCGAGCTATTGGTTGTCAGGATTCCACCCAGGGCAATCGGCATGACAAACAGGTTGATGACAAACAGGTAGGCGGGGAAAAGCCACATCGCCTTGCTGATGTGGCTTTCATCAGAGTTCTCGATCACCATTACGTGGAACTGGCGCGGAAGCAGCATGATTGCCGACATTGACATGAACAGCATAGTAAACGAAGGAACATAGCCGCTGTCGGAGCTACTGCCGCCGAAAGTGAACAGGCGGCTGAAGCGCTCCGGATCCATCGCCCGGAATCGATTAAAAATGTCAGTAAATCCGTCAAACAGTCCCCAGGTGACAAACACGCCGACCGCCACCAGACT
>DCNF01000102.1:4601-5942 GCA_002322035.1 Geobacter sp. UBA1603 | reverse complement strand
GCGCCGAAAATAATGCTGAACAGTGCCAGAATCAGAGCCAGGATCAGCCCGGCTGGAATCTGGTGTATCATGCCGCTGTGCTGGATCCTGATGCTGTCGGGCTGCAAGCCGCTGAACAGGTAGAAACTGGTTGATACCGCTTTGATCTGGAGTGCGATGTAGGGCATGATGCCAAAAATGGCGATCAGTGTCACCAGGGCGCCGAGCCAGACCGATTTGCCGTAGCGGAGGCTTATGAAGTCGGCAATCGAGGTAATATTGTTCTCTTTGCTGATCAGGACAATTCGGCGCAGCAGAAAAAACCAGGAAAATGCCGTCAGAGAAGGTCCCAGGTAAATCAGCAGAAAGTCTATGCCGGTTGTGGCGGCTTTGCCGACGCTGCCATAGAAGGTCCATGAGGTGCAGTAGACTGCGATCGAGAGCGAATATACATAGGGGTTGGCAATGATGCTGCGGCCGGCTTCCTTGCGGGTGTGGGCATACCAGGCGATAAGAAAGACCAGCAGGGTGTAGATGCCAGAAGCCAGCGCCGCGTTGAAGAGTCGCGGACTCATGATTTCTGGTCGTTCTTTTTTTCACCCGAAAGAGACACGGCCAGGGTGAAGAGGTAGATGACAAAAATCGAGACCGCCCAGCCAATGGTCAGATAGAGAAACATCAGGGGGAAACCGAAGAGTGTGTCGGCCTTGTTGAAAATGTGCAAGAACGGGAAGTTCATCATGATGATGCCCATGATAAAAAAGATGATCCATGACTCCCGCAGCTGTAGACGATGGAGTATGCGCTGGCTCAGACGGCGGTTCATAACCGGTCCATTTCCCGGTAGACCAGATCAGCGGCCTGTTCGACGGTCAAATCTGACGGAATCCGGATAATCGTCCCCTGATCATCTGACAGCGGTTCACTCATGCTGATCTGTCGGTCGAGCAGTTCAGGGCGGCCGTCTGATATGTCGTTTCCCAGGTCTTCGCGGCGGGCGAGCCGCTCCAGGAGCTTCTGGCGCGGGCACTCCGGTGCCAGGATCACCAGTCTGACCCCGTAAGCTGAAGCGAGCGCCGCAGCCCGCTGCCGGTCGGCTCTTCGGATGAATGAAGCGTCGATCAGCGCTGTTTTCCCGCTTCCCATGAGGTGCCCGGCCTTTCGAAACAGCTCATCATAGGTGCCGGCATCATGTTCTGCCGTATAAAGCCCCTCGCCGTATGCATGCCGTGCCGCACTGTTGGCGGCAAGCCCGGCACGCTGTTTGCGGATCTCGTCCGAGCGGAGCACCGTAAGGCCAAGCTCAAAAGCCAGCTGCCGGGCGATGGTGCTTTTTCCGCTTCCCATCAGCCCGCAGGTAAT
>DCNF01000102.1:0-4552 GCA_002322035.1 Geobacter sp. UBA1603 | reverse complement strand
GAGGGGGGGGAGGCTCATCCGGGCCACATATCCGCGAGCCAGCCTGAAATAGCGTCCGGCCCGTTGTAAAGCCTGCTGTTGTGACGCTTCATCAATGCCGCTGTCCAGCGTCAGAAAACTCTCGACCTTGCCACGGACAAAAGCGCGGTAGATCCGGTAGAACAGGTCCAGTTCGATGAAAGCACCGTCACCGGTTGCCGACAAATATTCATCGATAACCGCTTCCGTCAGGTCGCTGCGTCCATGGTAATCGAGGTCCATCAGCAGAAAGGCCACGTCTGCCGCCGTGTCGCAGCAGCGGAAACGGTCGTTGAATTCGATGCAGTCGAAGATGTGTATCTGGTCTGTTTCGAGGCAGATATTTTCGAGGTGCAAATCACCGTCACATTCGCGGATGAAGCCGTCCCTAACCCTCTGGGCAAAGAGTTCGCGTTTCTCTGCAATAAAATGTTCCACCCAGGCCCTTATTGCCGCTAGAGTTGCATCCGAAATGACCTGGCCGCAAAATGGGCCGATTTGATTGAAATTTTCCTGGCAGTTGAAGGTGATCCGCTCGATGTCTCCATGGTCAGAGATCTGGGGCGATGTCGGGGCAGAGGCGTGGAATCGGGCGATTACCCCGGCGACCCGGCGAAGGTCATCTTTGCTGGCCCGGTTTTCCCTGACAAGCCGGTCGAGCATTCGGTCGGCTGGAAGTCTCTTCATCCTGACCGCGTAATCGATGATCTGCCCATTCCCGAAAAAGCAGGCTCCACCGTTTGTTTCGTTTCGGCGCACCTCAACCACCGCCTCGTAAATATCAGGGCAGAGGCGGCGATTAAGCCTCAGTTCTTCGTTGCAATAAAAACGGCGTCGGTCCAGGGTTGAAAAGTTGAGGAAGCCAAAGTCGACCGGTTTTTTGATTTTATAGGCATGGCGATCAGTCAGAAAAATCCAGGAAACATGCGTCTGTACCATGCTGACAGACGACACGGGGTCAGGGTAGGCTTCCGGACGAATGAGTGTTTTCAGCATACTGCGCACCATGGCTGATCCCTTTCCTCTATCCAGCCTACCACCAAACCCCGCTCTTCGCAACCGGCCCGGGGCGTATACGCAGTTGATACAGCGGATTAACAGTTTGACCGGGGCCGGGGTAGTGTGCTAAATTTTACCCCCATTTTCTCTCCATGTCAGGTATGCCGATGCAACGTTTTACCCTTCTGCTCTGTGCCTTTATCTACCTGCTCGCAGGATGCGCCACGGTTCCTGAACCGACAGCCCAGCCGGTCCCCCACGTCTTTGACCGTGCTTCCCGTGCGCTCTACCTGTATTCCCGCGCCCGCCTGGCAGCTCTGGAGGGAGAATACCCAACCTCGCTCTCAATACTGCGTGACGCGATCAGTCTTGACCCATCATCGGCATTTCTTCACCATGCGGCTGCAGAAATCAAACTGAAAATCGGCCAGATTCCCGAAGCCCTTGAGTTGATCGAAAAAGCAATCAAGCTGGACCCCTCTTTCCGTGATCCTTATGTTACCGGCGGATCAATCATGGTCTCGGCCGGTAAAGACGCCGAAGCGGCCGATTATCTGCGCAAAGCAGTCAAGCTGGACCCCTCAAAAGAGGATGCCTACCTGCACCTGGCTGTTGCCCTGTCGCGTCTGGTAGAGTACGAAGAGGCGGTGGCGACCCTCAAGGCACTGGTAAAACTCAACCCAGATTCAGTCCTTGGTTATTACTACCTGGGACGCACCTACGGCCAGATGCGCTTGTACCGTGATGCTGTCAGGTATTTTCAGAAAACTCTGGAACTGCGTCCTGAGTTCACCCAGGCTTCAATTGATATGGCCGCCTCCCATGAGGCGATGGGCGAGTATCCTCGTGCTATCGAAATTTACCAGCGCCTGGTGGATAATGACGATTCCCGATCGCTGGTATTGCAGCGCCTGATCCAGCTTTTGATCCAGCAGAGACGATTTGATGAATCGCTCCAGTACCTTGGGCTGGCGGTAGAATCAGGCTTCGGTGGCCTTGAAACCATGCGCAAAATCGGCCTGGTCCATCTTGAACTTGAACAGTACGACGCCGCAATCGCGGTTTTTTCTGAACTGCTCGAAAAAGATCCCTCGGCCCATGCCGCCCGTCTTTACCTGGGAATGGCCTATGAGGAAAAGGGCGATCTTGATCGTGCCCATGCTGAGTTTGTGCGTATTCCGCACAGTTCTCCGGCCTCTATCGAGGCTATCGGCCATATCGCTTTTATCCTCAAGGAGCGGGGCAAGCCCGATCAGGCAATTGAGGTGCTGAAACAGGCGATGGGCGAAAATCCCTCCCAGATCGAGCTTCCGCTTAACCTTGCCTCGCTCTACGAAACACTGGACCGGCCCGATGATGCTGAACGGCTGCTGCTGGAAACCGAAAGCCGTTTCCCGGCCGATTCCCGGATTCAGTTTCGTCTCGGCGTCTTATACGACAAGCGCGGAAAACGCGCCGAATCGATCGATCGGATGAGGAAAGTGCTGGTGCTAAACCCGAAAGACGCCCAGGCGATGAATTTTCTCGGATACACCTTCGCCGAAATGGGCATCAACCTTGATGAATCCCTTAAACTCCTCAAGCAGGCGATTGAGCTGCGACCCAATGATGGTTTTTTCCTCGACAGCCTCGGCTGGGTCTACTTCAAGATGAAAAAATATGACGAGGCCCAGCATTACCTTGAAAAAGCACTGGAGCTGGTGGAAGACGACTCGACAATTATTGAGCATCTTGGTGACGTTTTCCTTGCCCGCCGTGAAATAAAAAACGCCATTAAGATGTACCGCCGCGCACTTGAGCTTGATCCTGATCGCAAGGAGCTGAAAGACAAGCTGAAAAAGCTCAAAGGGGAGCAGGCTGAACGATGACCGTCCGGCTTGCCTGCTGCGTACAGCGTGCGTTGTGCGGTGCCGCCCTCCTGATCCTGCTGAGCTCCTGCTCAGAGCATCCTTCTTATCCCGTCGTACCCCTGTCCCAGTCGTCATCAGTTCCGGAATACGGAGATTCGCTGGTGGAAGGCACCATCGGTGAAGCATCCACCCTGATACCCGTTCTGGCCTCCGATGCCTCGTCCCACGCCGTTGCCGGCCAGATTTACAACGGCCTGGTCAAATACGACAAGAACCTGAACATCGTCGGTGACCTTGCCGAACGTTACGATGTCTCCCCCGATGGCCTGACAATCACGTTTCATCTGCGCCGTACCGTAACATGGCATGACGGTGCACCATTCACATCGCGGGATGTGCTCTATACCCACCGTGTGGTCATCGATCCGAAAACGCCCACCGCCTATGCCGAAGATTTCCGGCAGGTCACGTCGATCACGGCGCCCGACCGTTACACGGTGCGGGTGACCTACGCGACCCCCTTTGCTCCGGCGCTGGCCTCCTGGGGAATGAACATCCTGCCGGCCCATCTGCTTGAAGGGCAGGACATAACCAAGAGCCCGCTGGCACGAAAGCCGGTCGGCACAGGGCCGTACCGTTTCAAGGAATGGATTGCCGGTCAGAAAATCGTGCTTGAGTCAAACCACGATTATTTCGAGGGCCGCCCCTTTATCGACCGATATGTCTACCGCATCATCCCCGACACTTCGACCATGTACATGGAACTGAAGGCCGGCGGCGTTGACCTGATGAACCTGACGCCGGTCCAGTATGCCCGCCAGACCGCCAACAAGCGTTTTGAATCGAAGTTCAACAAATACCGCTATCCCTCGTCCGGCTACCTTTACATGGGGTACAACCTGCGACATCCGCTGTTCGGTGACAAACGCATCCGCCAGGCGATCACTGCGGCCATCAATAAAGACGAACTGATTCATGGTGTTCTGTTCGGCATGGGGCAGAAGGCCCATGGACCGATCGTGCCAGGGCGCTGGGCCTACAACCCGGGCGTGAAGGATATTCCCTATGACCCGAAACGGGCGGGTGAGTTGTTGGCCCAAGCCGGATGGAAGAGCAAAAACGCCGATGGCATCCTGACCAAAGACGGCCGGCCGTTCAGTTTTACGATCCTGACCAACCAGGGGAACCAGCAGCGGCTCATGTCAGCACAGATCATCCAGCAACGGCTGAAGACGATCGGTATCGATGTCAGGATCCGGATCGTCGAGTGGGCCACGTTCCTGAAGGAGTTTGTCGACAAGGGTAATTTCGAAGTGGTCATGCTTGGCTGGAATACCTCCCAGGATCCCGATATGTACGACATCTGGCACTCAAGCAAGACCAATCCCGGAGAGCTGAATTTCATCGGATTCAAGAACGCCGAAGTCGACCGGCTGCTCGACGAGGGGCGACGGACCTTTGATCGTGAAAAACGTAAAAAAGCCTATTTCCGTATCCAGGAGATACTGGCTGAGGAGCAACCCTACACGTTTCTCTATGTGCCTGATGCGCTGCCGACGGTCAGTGCCCGCATACGCGGCATTGAACCGGCTCCGGCCGGCATCGGGCACAATCAGATCAGGTGGCATGTCCCGAAGAAAGAGCAGGTCTACGCGCCATGAACCGCTATCTTGCAAAGCGTCTCC
>DCNF01000019.1:30474-30779 GCA_002322035.1 Geobacter sp. UBA1603 | reverse complement strand
GAGGAACACGGCAAAGCGGGTGCCGCAAGGAACGGACGCACCAGCAGCAGAAAACCGGCTGGGCGCCCGGCAAAACCGGCCACAGCACCAGCTGCGGCTGCCGATGGGGGGGGAGAAGAAGCTGCCCGCAAAAAACGCCGCCGGAGAAGAAAAAAACCTGCCGGGGAGTCAGCGCAGTAACAGGCTTTCTACGGACATTTTCAGAAACTGTGCGAGCTCTTCATCAGCATGCTTACGCCGAGATAGGTAAAGAGCATTATAAACGCGCCGGCAATCGAGAGCCGCGCTGCCCAGCGGTTCCCCGC
>DCNF01000019.1:24217-30358 GCA_002322035.1 Geobacter sp. UBA1603 | reverse complement strand
CAGAGCCAGTAGGTGCCCCAGGCATAATACCCCCAGATTCCTCCCGCAATCATTGACCCCGAAAAAAATGTCCAGCCGGTCAGCGCAGTCTTGTACTGCAGATCCATGATCCCGCTCTGGGGCGATACCAGAAAAGCCCCGCCAAGCAGTGCGCCGACCGCAAAGAGCGCATAAGCAAGAAACGCCAGGACCACATGAAGCTCAAACCAGAGTGTATCAAGTATCCGTGGGAGCGGCATCATGAGCGGCGGGAAAAAAAGCGCGAAAAGGACCGTAAACCCGGCCAGGAAGCCGGAAACCACCCGAAACCAGCGG
The DNA here is from genome assembly GCA_002322035.1 of Geobacter sp. UBA1603. Taxonomy (GTDB): domain Bacteria; phylum Desulfobacterota; class Desulfuromonadia; order Geobacterales; family Pseudopelobacteraceae; genus UBA1603. The sequence goes on along the minus strand of DCNF01000019.1, from coordinate 30,043 downwards.
TGATGACGTACTGCGGCTGACTGCGAGACACACGCCGCTGTCACGGCAAGGCAGGCCGCGAAAAACACCAGCGTGTCATGGGGGCCCAGCAACGGCAGGCGACCCAGAGAAAAACCGCGCTGCGCCAGATAGCCCAGCTGCAACAAGCAGCCAAGCGCAAGTACTCCCCTTGTCCCACTCCCGAAAATGCAGCCGGCGGCCGAGACAATCAAGATCCAGGTCATGCTCACTGGTTGACAACCGAGCGAATCCGCCGCTCGTCAAGAAACCTGTCCAGCAGATAAAGCGGGATAATCAGCAGTGTGGCGACAAACAGAATACTGAAAATCTCCACAAGATAACCGGAGACAGAGTGGGGCACCGGTTCACGAATCCAGTTCACGAAGGAAACAATCTGGTAGATCGGGATAAAGCCCATCAGGCACTTAAGGAGCCGCGATAGAAAAATACGCCCCGCGGTGCGACGCTTCAGAAACATGACAGAAACACCCAGGCCGGCTCCGCCGAAAAGCGTTTCAATCCAAGGCATCAGACCGTAATTGAGGAAAACATGCACGGCCGACACATCTTCATCCCGTTGAGCGGAAAGCTGGGCACGAATATCAGTGCCGTAATAATCCAGAAGTCCCCACAGGCCAAAGGCAAAGCCAACAGAAGCCACAAGCGCCACTCCCCAGCCGATCATGGTCACCGGCTGCAGTGAATCGATCATATCTGCCATCGGCCGCGTATCGGGCAAAGGCTCGGCTGGCTGGTCATCACGGCTGAATTTTCGTGTCAAGAGCTCCTGTTCTTTCTGCCGCTGCTGTTCATCCCGTTGACGGGCGACAAACGCTTTAACCGTCACCCCGCATTTTGGGCAGGTTTCAAAACGCTCATCCCCGAACGTGCTGAAATAGCAGGCCGGGCAGGTGTCGACCAGATAGGCGTCGCCGGACGGTTTCGGACGGTTCACGGTAAAGCCGTACTTGCAGCGTGGACAGTTCAAAAAACGGCCTTCAGCGGGAATTTCATGATCTGGCAGCGTACCGCTGGCATTGCACTGGGGACAGGTTATCTTCATCGGGCTCATCCTGCAGTTTTTGAGGCAGTGTAGTAATCACACCGTCAAATGGCAAGAACATTCAGCAGACGGATCCAGAGCGTAACAGGCCCCGTATTGGGCTTGAAATGAAGCCCAATTATGCTACTATTCACCCACCAAGCACCTGTCGTTTCGAAAGGACAGTCATGTCATTTTCCGGAGATCTTGCTCACCTCCCGATTGTCGATATCATCCAGCTGCTCCACTCAACCCGGAAAACCGGAACCCTTTTCCTGAAAGGGCCGAAAGGTGAAAGCCAGCTGGTATTCAATGACGGCTATTTTGTTAGCGCCAATCACCACAGTAACAAACTCAGAATCGGCCAGATTCTGGTGGAAATGAAGGCGATCACCCCGGAAGAGCTGGAGCGGGCCCTGCAGTTCCAGAAACAGGCAGGTCCTGAACGGCGCCCCCTGGTGGCCACGCTGATCGAGCAGGGGCTGATTGACCGTGATGATGCCTACAAGGGCCTCGAAACACTTATTGAAATGACGATTGTCGAGGTCCTTACCTGGACCAGCGGAACCTTCAACCTGGATGTCACCATGGTTGATGTTTCCGACGAGTACCGCTACTTTCCGGAAACGCTCAAAGAGGAGATCTACCTGAATGCCCAGAGCATTCTGATGGACGCCCTGAGGATCTATGACGAACGGATGAGGGACGGCACCCTGACGGACCTGTTTTTCGGCCAGGACGAGGAAAGCGCCCCTCCGGAGGAGCCACCAGCAGCAATTACCGCTGATCTGCTCGGGCTGGACATGCTTGACAGCATGGAAAAGAAAATTCCGGACGTGTTTATGGGGCTGCGCGACCATGATCCGACCGATGAGCACCGGGTTTTCATCGAACAATATTCACCAGGAATGCCTCCTGAAGACGTGATGAAACTCTCTAAACATCTTGCTGCCATCTCCAGACACAGCTCCCCTGCCCCCTCCCGCGGCCCGATTCTGCCCGGTACCGCACCGGCAGTCGTCGTCTACAGCCCGGCACCCATAATCAGGCATGTTATTGCCACAGCCTGCCGGGCCGATGGGATTTTCGTCGTCACCACCGATGAGGACCCCGGCCTTGACGTAATCATCGAACAATCGATCTGCCGTGACAGCTTACCGGTCCTGATTGTCGATGCGACCGGCTGCCTCGGCCAGGATGACAGTGCCGCACGGTTGATCGATATGGTTCGGGCAAAACGGGGAGCCTATCCAAGCCTGACAATCCTGCCGCTGGTGCCGCCGCCCGGCGTAGCGGGGCTTTCCCTGCCGATGCTCGAAGCCGGCGTCCGGGCCGTTTTACCCATGCCGTCAGTTGAACCGGCAGAAGAATTATCCGCCGAAGCCCTGATCTCATCACTGAATGTCCTGAGAGGATACCTGAACACCTCGTTTTCAGCCCTCGAGCGTCAGTCGATCCGCCGTTTCAGCGAAGCATCAGCCGCCCTCGACAAAGTGTCGGAGCCGCCCGACGTCGCTCTGGAACTGCTGCAATTTGCCGCATCGATATTTGACCGCGCCGTGACATTCGTAGTCGGCAAAGGTGAACTTATTGCCGAAAAAGGGATCGGGGTCAAAGGTGGGACAATCGAAACACCGGCTCCGCCGCTGATGTTCAAGATTCCGCTTGATATTCACTCCATTTTTCAAGACTGTGTTGAGCATGCTAAATTTCATTTCGGGCTCTCGGCTGACACCCTGCTCTCGACCTGCCTGTACCAGGAGATCGGCGCGCCGCTGAACAGTCGCTTCATGCTTGCGCCGGTGACCTGTTTCGGCACAACAATTGCCATAATTTACGGAGATTTTGGAACGTCGGTCTGCCGGCCTGTTCCGACCGAACTGATGGACAGTCTGACGCGCCACGCCGGACTGGTGCTTGACTTTGCCGTATTTCGCAAGCGGTTTGAAAAACTGTCAAAATAAGAAAGCCCCACGCACAACGTATGGGGCTCAAACATTAACCAATTACCTTCACAAGGATACGCCATGGACGCCAACGTTCTTCACCAGATTCTCGAAATTGCATTTCAAAAAAGAGTTTCCGATCTTCACTTTGAAGTTGACAACCCGCCTATTTTTCGCGGCAAAGGAGTTTTAATCAGGGCCAAGATGGCCAATCTTACCCCGCCAGATACCGAGTTTATTGCCGCCACGGTGCTGGAGCAGAGCGGCCGGAAACTGACCCGGGACATACGGGAGCATGACACCTCCTATTCGCTGCCCAACGGTGGTCGCTTCAGGGTCAGCATCTTTCGCCAGAAAGGGCATTTCGGGATAGTCATGCGTGTCATCCCCCCGCATATCGGCACATTTCATGAGCTGAATCTTCCACCAGTACTGGGTGAAATCGCCCAGGCTCCCAACGGCCTGGTACTGGTAACCGGCCCGACCGGCAACGGCAAATCAACCACGCTGGCCTCGATGCTTAGATTCCTCAATGAACAGTTCAGCTACAACATCATAACAATCGAAGATCCAATAGAATTTTTATTCACTTCACAGAAAAGCTGTATCATTCAGCGTGAGGTCGGAATCGATACGGATAGCTTCAATTCAGCCCTGAAGGCATGCCTGCGCATGGATCCGGACGTGATCATGGTTGGAGAGATGCGCGACAGCGAAACCATCGATGCCTGCATCAAGGCGGCTGAAACCGGTCACCTGGTCTTCTCCACCCTCCACACCCAAGGTGCGGTATCGACCATCAACCGTGTTGTGGGGCACTTCCCGCCCGAAGCCCAGGAGATTATCCGCCAGCGCCTGGCAGACATCCTCGTCGCCACGGTTTCCTTGCGCCTGGTCAAGGACCGGGCTGGTGAGAATGTGCTTCCGGTAGTTGAAATCATGCGTGCTACCACCACTATCCAGGCCTGTATCCGCGAAGGACGCCTCGACGAAATCGAAAAACATATTGAAAACGGCGCCAGCCAATACCAGATGCAGACCCTTGACATGCACCTTCTGCAGCTCTACCGCCAGGACCTGATCAACATCGAAGATGCCAAGCGCCTGACCCATTCCATGGATTTTGAACGCAAGCTTATGTTCGACAACTGACCCGCTGCTTCTGATAACGGGACAGATCAGTGGCTATATTGGGGAGTTATTTGAATTCGTCGAGCTCCTCCTTCATGCCAACCATTTCCCTTATATCTTTCCACTCAGCATAATCGACAGCGGCTTCTTCGCCTTTCATGACGTTGATAATCGTAAAATAGTCCTGCTGGTATTTGCTCTTTACCACGTCTGCGGCGGATTTACACTTCACCGCGTAGACAGTCTGGATCGACTGATGATCCCATGAGCGCCACTGCTGCTCATCCTTGAGTCCGGTATAGCGGTATCCTTCCAGTGCCTTGATGACCGCCTTGGTTTCGAAGGTTTTGGCACGTTCGACAGCCGCCTTGTACTCATGCATGATCACATAAGCTGAAGCCCCGGAGGTCGTCGGATAACGGCCAAATGCTGATTCGAATCTGGCCACAAATGCTTTCCCTCGGGGATAGTTATAGATAAACGGCACATTCCAGATCCACGGCAGCGTGCCGATGATTCCTTCCATGGCCTGCGGCCCCGCACCCTGGGCCATATCATCATTCAGGCTCGGAACGATTATCTGCATCCGGTTTTTCAGCCCCATGTCATATGCCTGCTTAACCGCAATCTCCATGTCGCGCCCGAACAACGACAATACCAGAACTGTGGCCCCACTCTGCTTGGCCTCCTTGAGCGCCGCCGTAAAATCCTTGGTACCAAGCTCTGTCAGTATTTCCGGATGGGCCGCAAGATCTTTGGTATGCGTGAAGTTTCTCAGCGTCGATTCTGTCGTCCACCCCCAGGTATAATTGGCGGTTATGTAAAAGTACTTCTGGCCGCTGAAATTCTTCTTGAGATATTCGGACAGGACCTTGCCGGCTGAATAGGCATCGTAGCATTCCCGGAAAATATGGCGGTGCCCGTACTCTCCGGTTGTTTCTGTCGAATAGGTCAGTGTGCCGAAAAAAAGGCCGTTCTTTTGAAGTGCCACCTCACCGGTTGCGATCGCCACCGCACTCGATGATCCCCCGAAAATCATTGGCACCTTTTCTTTGTCAAACAGGTCGATGGCATTGGCCTTGGCAATTTTGGCGTTGGACTTGGTATCCCGATAGACGAGTTGGATTCTTTTGCCAAGAATGCCGCCCGCCGCATTGATCTCTTCCACGGCAAGGTCGGCTGCACGGCGCTGATCGAGACCCTGCTTGGCATATGGTCCGGTTTCAGGATAATTAAGTCCGATCCTGATGATTTCCTGCGCATAAACCCTGCCGGAGCCCGAAATAATCAGCAGCATCACCACCAGCAATTTAAGAAAATTAAACTTCATTTTACATTCTCCGCGCTGTTTTTATATTGATTCATAAAATAAAAATTATTTGTTTTAAAACATTTTTTTATAGATTTTGCAAGGACGAAAAATTGCCCGCCGGCAAGGCCGACGGGCAATCTATAGAGATTCGGTATGGTGCAACCGATCTACTTGTAATCAGGCATTTCGTCGAACTGCAGATATTTGTAGATTTTGTCCTTGTTCGGCTCGATCTTCTCCTTGTATATCTTCAGATATTCAGCCGGAGTCGGCAGCTTGCCCAGCACGGCTGCTACGGCACCCAGTTCGGCGGAACCGAGGAATACTTTGGCTCCATCACCGATACGGTCATCGAAGTTGCGAGTCGAGGTGGAGAACATATTGACTCCATCGGG
>DCNF01000019.1:23410-23982 GCA_002322035.1 Geobacter sp. UBA1603 | reverse complement strand
TTGGTCATGCAGGAACCGAGGAACACGTCCTGGATGGAGGAGCCTTTGATGGTTTTGTCTGACAGCAGGCGGACATCATCCGGATCATTCGGGCAGGCCAGGATCGGCTCGGTGATCTCTTTCAGGTCGATTTCGATCACAGCGGCGTACTCGGCGCCCTTGTCAGCCTTGAGGAGCGCCGGCTTCTTCAGCCAGGCCTCAACAGCCTTGATGCGGTTCTTGAGGGTGTTGGCATCCTGGTACCCTTCGGCAATCATCTTCTTCATCAGGGCCACGTTGGATTTCAGATAGGTTGCCACCGACTTCTCGGAAAGCTGGATGCAGCCGGCAGCGGCGGAACGCTCGGCAGCGGCGTCAGTCAACTCGAAGGCCTGCTCGACAGTCAGGTCGGGGAGTCCTTCCATTTCCAGAATGCGGCCGTTGAAGATGTTCTTCTTATTCTTTTTGGGCACAGTCAGAAGTCCCTGCTTGATAGCCCAGAGCGGAATGGCGTTGACGGCGTCACGCAGGGTGATGCCTGGGTTAAATTTACCCTTGAAGCGAACCAGAACCGACTCGGGCATATCCAGCGG
>DCNF01000019.1:22977-23256 GCA_002322035.1 Geobacter sp. UBA1603 | reverse complement strand
GCAGCAGCAGACGGTTCAGCCAGGAGTGAATAACGCCGTCACCGGGACGCAGGGCCACGCCGCCCCGCTCGGCGATGAAGCCGGGCAGGTTCTTGTGCATCTTGACGTCGGCCGGCTTGGGATAGGCCGCCGTGTGGCAGAAGGACTGCATGAACATGGGGGCCTGAAACTTGAGGCAGGCCAGCTCCTTGAGCTCATCGGCCGTCATCGGACCGGTGGTATCCTGGGAGCCGACGGTAGTCATCTTCGGCTCGCAGGCGGTGCCGGGCAGGATGCCGG
>DCNF01000019.1:11650-22795 GCA_002322035.1 Geobacter sp. UBA1603 | reverse complement strand
AGCGGGATGCGGCCGCCGGCGCGGAACTCGTCGGCCAGGGTGTTCGGGGCGATGGTGAACTTGGAGAGGACTTTTCCCTTCTCGTCGGTGATCTCCCCTTTCTTGCTGTTGACCACGATGACGTCGCCGGTCTTCATCCCGGTCACGTCGGCCTTGAGCGGCAGGGCGCCGGAGTCCTGGGCGGTGTTGAAGAAGATCGGGGCGATGACACCGCCGATGATCACGCCGGCGGTCTTCTTGTTGGGCACGCAGGGGATCTCCTCGCCGATATGCCAGAGAACCGAGTTGCATGCCGATTTACGGGAGGATCCGGTTCCGACGACGTCACCCACAAATGCAACCTGGTAGCCTTCCTTGCGGAATGTGGCGATTGTGTCAAGGCCACCCTTGAAGCGGGTTTTGCCCATGGCCAGGGCGTGCAGCGGGATGTCCGGGCGGCTCCAGGCGTCGCCGGCCGGGGAGAAGTCGTCGGTGTTGATCTCGCCGTCCACCTTGAAAACCTTGACCTTGATGGTCTCGGGCACCCCTTTGCGATGGGTGAACCATTCAGCCTCGGCCCAGGACTTGAGGACCTTGGCGGCGGCAGCGTTCTTGCCGGTGGTGGCCAGCTTGGCAACCTCATCAAAGGCATCATACACCAGGGTGATGCCGGACAGGGCGCAGGCAGCTTCATCAGCCAGCTTCTTGTCCTTCAGCGCACCTACCAGCGGAGCCACGTTGTAGCCGCCGATCATGGTGCCGAGCAGACGGATGGCTGCCACGGCGTCGATCAGCGGGGACTTCTTCTTTCCGCTGACGATCTCGGCCAGGAACTCGGCCTTTACCTTTGCTGCCGGGTCAACACCCGGAGAAACGCGGTTGGTAATCAGATCGAGCAGAAATTTTTCTTTGCCCTTGGGCGGTTTGACCAGCAGTTTGCACAGGTCGGCGGTCTGCTCGGGTGTCAGCGGCAGCGCGGGAATGCCCTGCTTGGCGCGTTCCTTTTCATGGGCGAGATAGGCTTCGATCATTCGTACGTCCTCCTTGGTGGGGTATGGGTGTGTCCCTGTGGGCTGGATAGATAAAAGTGAATACTGTATACACTTCAGGAGGGCAAATGTCAACGAAATCGGAAGGAAATCAAGAGTGATTCCATGAATGGCAGACAATCAAACAATAAACATTTCTGCAGAGACTGAAACAGGGATAGTATTGGATAAATGCGAATCATCACCGTACCGTGACAGCCGCATACCCCACTACCTGACGGTCATCGCCCGTGACATCGCCGCTGGTGGCATAGGCCAGCACTTCAGCCCTGACAGCACCCAGTGCCCGGGCCGCGACCAGCATGACCGCAGTCGGCACCACGCCGCACATGGTGATCCGTTCACGGCGGCAGACATCGAGCAGGCCCTCGGGATCGAAGGCGGTCACCCGGTCGAGCGCCAGGAAATCCTTGCGCTTTGCCGACTCTGCTGACTCGTAATGGGTCATGTCGGAGCTTGCCACTATCAGCACATCACCACTGTAGGCCCGGATGGCGGCTGCCACCCCCTCCCCTATCCTCCTGACAGGGTCGAAACCGCCATGGGCAAGGCAGATCGCGGAAATTGACAGTTGCGGGTTCAAGTATTGGAGGAACGGAATCTGCACCTCGAGGGAATGTTCAGACTGGTGAGCTACGGTGTCATCCTGGATAAACGGGACATGCTGCCGCAGGAGCGAGTTCAGCCGAGCACTGATCGGCACGGTTCCGAGCGGAGTCTGCCAGCTCCCGTCAGGATACAGGGCCGCTCCGGCGCCGATCCCGCGATGGTTGGGGCCGAGCACCAGCACCGTGTCGGGAATAACGACTGAAGAGAACAGATGACCGGCGACTGCTCCCGAATAGACATAACCGGCATGCGGGGAGATGACACCGACAACTTTAGGATTGTCGGCAGCCTCAGACACCAGTGCGGCCAGATCAGAATTCAGTTCATGGGCCGTTCCGGAGTAGAACTGCCCGGCAACAGCAGCCTGTCTTTGCATACCTCACCTACCTGTGGTCAGCTTCAGCTATCCGAAGGGCAGTGACTCCTCGACCTCTTCAGGGACACCATCCCCAAGAGGAAGCTCCTCCTGCCTCTCAAACTGGGGAGCCTCATCCAAGGCCTGAATCTCTTTCAGCGTCGGCAGACTTTTTAAATCCTTCAGCCCAAACACCTCTAGAAACTCCTTTGACGTTCCATAAATCAGAGGTCTTCCAGGAATATCCTTTTTACCCAGTATCTTGACAAGCTTTTTATCAAGCAGTGATTTAAGCACTGCCCCGCTGTCAACACTGCGCAGGTGCTCCACTTCGGCACGGGTTATCGGTTGGCGGTAGGCGATGATCGCCAGGGTTTCCAGAGCAGATTGCGAAAATTTTGCCGCCTTAACCTTGACCAGCCTCCCGACATACTGCTGATACGGCGGCCTGGTACGAAACTGCCACCCACCGGCAACTTCCACCAGATGCACCCCCCCGTCCCGCTCGGCAAAAACGGCCGACAGATCCGTAACAGCGCACTTTATCTCACCCCGATCGAATTCGGGCAGCAGTTCGCAGAGGCGGTCAAGAGACACCGACGATTCGGCCGCAAAGACAATGCTTTCTATAATGGCGTGCAGTTCATTCATCGGATAACGTACCGCTGGACTCATGGGATGCAGAAACGGCCGGTATCAGCCAGATCGGCCCCTGATGCCCATTCTGAATAATGTTTATCAGTCGAAGACGGCATAATTCAAGAAGAGCCAGAAACGTAACGATCACCCGCTCTCTGGTCAAATCATCATTGACCAGTTCGTCAAACGGAACCATTTCCCGCTCCTGCAGCAGAGACAGGATCTCGTTAATGCAGTCCGCAATCGAAAGCGAATCACCCGGCGCAACTTCATGGAAGCTCTCGGCCGGAATCCGGTTCAGGAGCGCCCGGAAGACATCAACCAGTTCAAACAGATCGACCTCAATTGGCCCCTCCTCGCTTTTCGCCTCAAGCACGAGTGGGTCAATGGCACCGCGGACAAAGACTTCCCTCCCGAGCAGCGCCCTGGCACCGATCACCTGCCCGGCCTCCTTGTACTGCTGGTATTCCAGCAGGCGCTGGATCAGGGCTGCACGGGGATCTGAAGCATCCTCCTCCCCTTCATCCGGATCATCAACCGGGAGCAACATGCGCGACTTGATCTGGAGCAGGGTTGCAGCCATGACCAGAAAATCGCCGGCTACCTCCAGATTGAGGTCTTTCATAAGTCTTATGTATTCAAGATACTGGCGGGTTATCTCGGCGATCGGAATATCGCAGATATCAAGCTCATGCTTCCTGATCAGGTGCAGGAGCAGGTCGAGCGGACCATCGAATTTTTCCAGGTGAACGCTGTAAGACTGATACATCCCTTCAAGCAGTGAAGGGGCTTCGTCTCGATGGGTATGGTGCTGCGGCAGCATATCAGATTGTTAGCGCCTCACGGACTTCGACCATGACCGTATCAGAAATGCCGGACGCCTGGCGGCTGCCGAGGGAAAGGACATCACCAATGAACTCCGGTTTGGCAGCCAGCTCCTGGCGCTGGGCCCGGAACGGTGCCAGCCGCTCGTTCATGCCGGCGGTCAGGATTTTCTTGCAGTCCACACAGCCGATGGAGGCGTTGCGGCAGGCAGGCACTATCTCGTCGAGCGTCTCCTGCGGGAGGTAGATACGGTGCAGGTTGAATGCCACGCAGACATCCGGATCGCCGGCATCGCTGCGCCGGATACGGGCCGGGTCGGTCACCATGCCCTTGATTTTTCTTTCGGTTTCTTCTGCACTGTCGGAAAGGTAGATGGAATTGCCGTAGGATTTGCTCATCTTGCGGCCATCAAGCCCGAGTAGCTTGGGAGTTTCGGTCAGGAGTGCTTCCGGTTCCGGGAAGACCGGGCCATAGAGGTGATTGAAACGGCGGGCAATTTCGCGGGTGATTTCCAGGTGCGGCAGCTGATCGTGACCAACCGGCACACGGGTGGCCTTATAGAGAATTATGTCGGCAGCCATCAGCACCGGATAACCAAGAAAACCGAAGGTCGACAGGTCGCGTGCTTCAATATTGTCAAGCATCTCTTTGTAGGTCGGATTACGTTCAAGCCAGGAAACCGGCGTAATCATCGAGAGGATCAGATTCAATTCGGAATGGTGCGGGACAAGGCTCTGGCGGAACACCACGGACTTCTCCGGGTCAAGTCCGAAGGCTACCCAATCAAGTACCATCTCACTGATATTGTTGCGGATAGAGGCAGTATCGGCGTATTCAGTGGTCAGGGAATGCCAGTCCGCCACGAAAAAGAAACATTCATACTCATCCTGAAGCTTGATCCAGTTTTCCAGCACTCCATGGTAGTGCCCGACATGAAGTTTACCGGTCGGCCGCATCCCGCTGACGACGCGTTGTTTCATAAGTGTATCCCCTGTGATTATCTCATCATCAAACGTGTTACGCCCATCACGAGGCCGCTCTGGGGCCCGGCCAGCAGCCCGACTCCCAGATGCAGAAACGGTGAAATGATCGTTGAAAAAATATTGGTAAAGAAAACCAGCACAATAATGATGATCATACCGTATGGTTCAAGCTTGGCCAGAGCGCTGGCCTGGCGCCAGGGTAACAGTCCCGAGAGGACCCTTCCCCCGTCAAGTGGCGGGATTGGAATCATATTGAAAATGGCCAGCAGCAAGTTTACATACACCGAGAAAGCAAGCATCAGAACGACCGGTTCAATCATCATTGCCAGGGGCGAACCTGATGCAGCCGGATTGCCGAAAGCGACAATTCCCCGCAGGATCATGGCCGATATGAAGGCAAGAATGACGTTGGTGATCGGTCCGGCGGCGGCAACCCAGATCATGTCCCGTTTCGGATTGCGCAGGTTCTCATAGACCACCGGAACCGGCTTTGCCCAGCCGATTCCGATGAAGACGATCATCAGAGAACCGATGATATCGATATGCTTGAGCGGGTTGAGTGTCAGGCGACCAAGCATACGGGCTGTAGGGTCGCCATAGCGCCAGGCGACATACCCGTGAGACACCTCATGGCAGGTAATTGCAAACAGACCGGGAACCAACATAATTGAAAGTTTCAGGAAAAAATTTTCCATACACCATCCTTGAGCGGGAAGAAGACGTTCGTCTTTCTAACAGAGCAGCACTGCAAAGTCAATCGGAGCAAAGCAGAAAAGGCGGGAGATGCCCCCCCTTTTCTTATTACTCAGGCACATGAATCACCCCGCCGCAGGCGCTCAAATTTCTTAATTTTAGGCGTTGATAATCAACCGGCGTGTCCATATCTAAAAGTACACCGGAATCGTCAATCGGTAGTTCCGCAACCCTGCCCGGATCTTTCCTGACCAGGTCACGCAGTGTTAGATCGTCCGTCAATTCGCCTAGAATTGTCCGGGGAAACAGTACAGGGTGGCCGCGGCGTCCTTCATAAACAGGTATGACTATAGACGAGAGCTTACCGGCTCCGGCGCTTAACAGGGCCTGCACCGAAGACGGTTGCACCAGAGGGCAGTCAGAAAGGGCAATAAGTACGGAGGAGCAATCCGAGGGAAGATTGTCTCTGCCGGAACGAACGGATGACGACATATCGCCGCCGGGTTCCTCGTTCACGACAATGCGCACCGGAAAACGGCGGGCTTCTTCCGCGACCTCCGCGCCTTCGGGCGACACAACGACGATTATGTCGCCGACTCCACCAGTCCAAAGTGACTCCAGGCAGCAACCGATGACCGTTGTGTCACCCAACGGAAGGAGTTGCTTGCTGGTGCCCATGCGGCGGGATTTGCCGGCTGCCAGAAGGATGGCGGCAACCGTCATGCCGTCAATCCTTTGCAGCGGGCGATCAGCTGACCGACGATGCTGACGGCAATCTCCTCCGGAGTCTGAGCTCCGATATCCAATCCCACCGGCGTGACGACCCGCTCTCGCTGGGCAGCATCAAAACCTTCCTCCTCCAGGGTTGCGAGAAGGGTTTCCTTCTTGCGTCGGCTCCCAAGCAGGCCGATGAAACCAGCCGGGGTAGCCAGACAGCCACGCACCGCCGCAAAATCATGCATATGACCCGGCGTGGCAATGACAACAAAACTCTCCTCATCAAAATACAGTTGCCCGAAGGCCTCGGCCACCGGCAGACAGAGCACCTCATCAACTCCCGGCAGCAGGTCCGCTCTGGCCCATTCCGGCCGCTCGTCAACCACGATCACCCGAAAACCACAGCCGTGTGCCAGCGCTGTGACGGCGCGCCCCACATGACCGGCGCCAAACATGACCAACAAAGGACGCCTCCCCTGGGGTTCCACAAAAACCGTCATTCGGCCGCCGCAGGCATAGCCGTGCTCCTCGGTCAGTACGAATTCCAGGGTACGAACCTCGCCATCCGCCAGGGCGGAGCGTGCAGCTTCCAGAGCTTCCTGCTCAACCCGCCCGCCACCGACGGTGCCCAGCGTTGTCCCGTCTCCCCGCACCAACATCTTGGTGCCTGCCTTACGGGGTGACGACCCGCCATGGGCAATAACAGTCACCACTGCAAACGGCTCGCCCCTTCGGGCGAGCCACGCCATCTCTTCGTAGAGTTCCAGATCGGTCATTTTTTCACCGTGAGAGCCGCCAGCACTGTGGCCGGCGTCATCGGCAGGGAGCGCACCCTGGCACCGCTGACGCTGAAGAGGGCATTGGCCACCGCCGGGGCGATGGGGGGCACCCCCGGTTCGCCAACGCCGCCCGGGGCCTCCTTACTGGCCACGATATGCACCTCCACCCGCGGCATGGCGTTCATCCGCACCAGGGGGTAGCTGTCGAAATTCCCCTGCACCACCCGGCCGTTCTTCAGGGTGATGGCACCGTAGAGCGCTGCTGAAAGGCCGAAGGTGATACCCGACTCCATCTGGGCCTTGATGGTGTCCGGATTGACGATCTTGCCACAATCCACGGCGCACACCACCCGGTGCACCGTGACCTGCCCCTTGGCATTGACCGAAGCCTCGGCTACCTGGGCAACGTAGCTGCCAAAGGACTCGTGTACGGCGATGCCTCGCCCACGCCCCTTGGGAAGTTTCTTACCCCAGCCGGCTTTGGAGGCGGCAGTCTCCAACACCTTGAGGGTGCGGGGATGCTTCTTGAGCAGGGCGCGGCGGTACTGGTAGGGATCCGTGCCGGCAGCTGCGGCCAGTTCATCCAGCATGCTCTCCATGACAAAGGCGGTGTGAGAGTGCCCGACGGAGCGCCACCAGAGTACCGGCACCGGGTTGGTGGGGCTGTGCAGCTCCACCTGCAGGTTGGGGATGGCATAGGGAGTATTGGCGGCCCCCTCCACCGAGGTGTCGTCAATGCCGTCCTTGACCATGGCCGACTCGAAGGGGGTGCCGGCCACGATGGATTGCCCCACGATGCGGTGCTGCCACGCCAGCGGCATCCCCTGGTCATCCAGGCAGGCAGCAATGCGGTCGTACCACATGGGACGGTAGTAGCCGGCACGGGTATCGTCGTCCCGGGTGCGGATCACCTTGACCGGCTGCTTGACCGCTTTGGCCACCTGGACCGCCTCGATGATGTAATCCGACCCGGTGCAGGCGCGACGACCGAAACCGCCCCCCAGGAAGGTGGTCTCCAGGGTGACCTGCTCCGGTTTCAGGCCGGCCACCCGGGCCGCCGCCGCACGATCTACGGTCTGGAACTGGCTGCCGGTGCGGATCAGGCAGGATTCGGCCTTCAGGTCCACGAAACAGTTGAGAGGTTCCATGGGGGCATGGGCCAGATACGGCACCTCGTACTCAGCTTCGAATCGTTTCTTTGCCTTCGCCAGAACGCCGGCCGCATCACCCTCCGTGCGGGCCACCAGACCGGGGGTGGCGGCCAGTTTTGCATACTGCTGCCGCATGGCCGCGCTGTCCACCGCAGCGCCTGCCCCTTCGATCCACTGAATGGAAAGCGCCTCGCGCCCCTGCTGGACTGGCCAGAAACCATCGGCCACCACCGCCACACCGGCATCCACCGCCACCACCTGTTTCACGCCGGGGATCTTGAGGGCTTTGGCGGCATCGAAACTTTTGACTGTGCCGCCGAAAACCGGCGGCCGGGCAATCACGGCAGTCAGCATGCCGGGAACAGTCACGTCAATGCCAAAGATCGCCGTACCATTGATCTTGGCCGGGCTGTCGAGGCGGTGGAGCGGTTTTCCAAGGATTGTCTTCGCGCCGCCTTTGAGCTGTGGTTTGGCCGGTACCGGCAGCAGTGCCGCCTTGGGTGCCAGAGCACCAAAGCCGAGTTTTTTACCGTTCGGCCCCAGCACGCTGCCGTTCTCTGCACGACAAACTGCGGGCGCGACACCCCACTCCTTGGCCGCGGCGGCGATCAGCATCTCACGGGCCGCAGCCCCGGCCAACGAAAGGCGATCCCACTCGGAACGAACACTGGTGCTGCCGCCGGTCACCATGAGCGGACCGAACTGGGCATGGTTGTACTCCGGCGCCACTGGCGAGGCCTTGAAAGTCACCTTTTTCCAGTCGCAGCAGAGCTCCTCGGCCACCAGCATGGGGAGCGAGGTGTAGACCCCCTGGCCCATCTCGGATTTGTTGACGATCACCGTCACCCGGCCGTTGGGGGCGATACGCAGGTAAGCATTGGGGGCAAATTCATTCTCGCCGGCGGCCTGGGCATCCCGTCGCCCGAAGGGGAGGTGGCAGGCCAGCAACAAGCCGCCTCCGGCCAGGGCGCTGGCGGCGAGAAACTGACGGCGGGTCATTCCTTTCTTCGTGGTCATGGTGTGGCCCCCTTTCCGGCAGCGGAATGGATGGCGCGGCGGATGCGGCCATAGGTGCCGCAGCGGCAGAGATTGCCGCTCATGGCGGCATCGATATCGCTATCGGTCGGTTGTGGCTTTTTCTTCAGCAGGGCCACGGCGCTCATAATCTGCCCCGGCTGGCAGTAGCCGCACTGGGAAACCTCCTGAGCCAACCAGGCCTTCTTGACCGGGTCGTTCTCGGAAATACCCTCGATGGTCACCACCTTTTTCCCCTTCACATCACCCACCAAAGTGATGCAAGAGCGCTGGGGTGTGCCGTCGATATGCACCGTGCAGGCCCCGCACAGTCCCTCGCCGCAGCCATACTTGCTGCCGGTCAGTCCCAGTTTCTCTCGCAGCACCCACAACAGCGGAGTATCCGGGCTTACATCCACCTGCCGCTCTTTCCCGTTGACGAAAAATGTTATCATTGATCCTCCTTGCGGGCCTGTCCGCCCGAAACGTATCTGCTGATCAGACCAGTTCCACGCTGAACTGCGGGGGGTTGAGAACGGTCTGCTTGACGGCGCATATCTCGGCCACCCGGACGATTGCGCTGCGGTATTTTTCCGGGAAGGTTGCGGGCAGCTCGATGCGCAGGGCGACTGAGACCAGACGGTGTCTGCCGCTGTCATCCACGGTGAATTCAGCAGATTGGCGCAGCGTTATGTCGCTGACCGGGATATCCCGGTGAGTACAGAAGTCAGATACATACACCCCGGCACAGGTGGCCAGGGACGCAAGGAAATGGTCGAACGGCGTCGGCGCGCTGCCGCCCCCGCCTTCATCAAGGGGCTGGTCCGTCACAATGGTGAAGCCTTCAGGGAGGCGGGCAGTCACTTTCCTTCCGCCATCAAGACTTACAACGATCTCATCCATGCCGTCTGCTCCTTTGAACACCTGATTGCAATCCGTCCGTGTGATCCCATGAGAATACCATGTCAATCCACTGTTTCAACGGGAATCGTGTTCTCCAAGCGCTCGCTCGATCCTGCGGTCGGGGACCAGCCACATCAGGGCTACCAGGATAAATATGCCGCCGGCGACCCATGTCCGGAAATAGGCCAGCGGTATTGCCGCCGCATAGAGGATCGTGGATGCCTTCCCCTTGAAGTCGTTCCCGACTGCTTTTGCCAGGATTGAATCCTTGCCCTGGCTGAAAATGATCGCGTGCTGCAGCATGAAATAGGCTATGGCCGCCATGAGAAGCACAACACCATAGAGTGCCATGGGTGCCGGGGTGAAATGGTTGTGACCGACCCAGCCGGTGACAAAGGGCAACAGCGACAGCCAGAAGAGGAGATGCAGGTTTGCCCACAGGATCGCCCCTGTCACATGGTGCACGGTGTGCAGCATATGGTGATGATTGTTCCAGTAAATGCCGATGTACACAAAACTGAGCAGGTAGCTGAGAAATATCGGTAGGACGGGCTTGAGCGAGACCAGATCGCCACCTGTGGGCACTTTCATCTCCAGGACCATGATGGTGATGATGATGGCGAGTACCCCGTCGCTGAACGCTTCCAGCCTGTTCTTGCCCATGTGTGTCCACCCTCGGATGATTCAATTCGCTCCTTCGGAAATATATCGTCAAGTTGGCCCGGTGGTAAAGTGCTTTGTCGCCCGGCATATGGCTGATACGGCTGGATCAAGCCCTTTCAGGACAGCTCGAGCCCAGGAGCGCTCAGTCAGGGGTCGATTCCATGACCGAATATGAAAATCATCTGACTATTCTCAATCATTTTTTGTAAATCTATTCGGACCAAAAACAGGGACATTCCCCCCGTATTTATTGTCCCAGAACATAACCGCTCCCATGAAGTGAAAACAGAAAAGGCGGGAGATGACTCCCGCCTTTTGCTCCATCAGAGGCTGAAACTATGCTGCCGGCTAGATATCGTAATACAGCTGGAACTCGAGCGGTACCGGACGCATGCGGACCGGGTTGACTTCGGCCTCGGTCTTGTACTCGATCCACTTCTCGATGACATCAGGAGTGAAGACATCACCTTTGAGCAGGAACTCGTGGTCGTCCTGCAGGGCTTTGAGCGCGTCTTCAAGGCTACCAGGAGCGGACGGGATGTGCTTGAGCTCTTCCGGTGACAGGCCATAGATGTCCTTGTCGAGCGGCTGGCCGGGATCGATCTTGTTCTCGATGCCGTCGAGTCCGGCCATCAGCATGGCGGCAAAAGCCAGGTAGCCGTTGCAGGATGGGTCGGGAGTACGATACTCAATCCGCTTGGCCTTGGGATTGGTCGACATCATCGGGATACGGATGGATGCCGAGCGGTTGCGGCTGGAGTAGGCCATGTTGACCGGTGCTTCGAA
>DCNF01000019.1:0-11584 GCA_002322035.1 Geobacter sp. UBA1603 | reverse complement strand
GGAGTTGGTGGTCGGGTTGGTGATGGCGCAGAGAGCCTTGGCATGCTTGATGATGCCGCCGATGTACCAGAGTGCCATCTGGGAAAGCCCGCCGTATTTGTCGCCGGCGAACAGGTTGGTGCCGTCTTTCCAGATCGACTGGTGGCAGTGCATNNTAGAGCGGCTTGGGCATGAAGGTGACGGTCTTGCCGTTGCGATAGGCAACATTCTTTATAACATACTTGAACCACTGCAGCTGGTCAGCCATATCGACCAGCGATGAGAAGCGCATGTCGATCTCGGCCTGGCCGCCGGTGGCGACCTCGTGATGCTGGCACTCAACGCGGATGCCGACTTTCTGCAGCTCCATCACCATTTCGTTACGCAGGTCATTCTGGGAGTCAACCGGCGAACAGGGGAAGTAGCCTTCCTTATGGCGCGGTTTGTAGCCCAGGTTGGGGAACTCTTCACGGCCGGTGTTCCATGCGCCCTCGACCGAGTCGACCATGTAGAAGGCCTGGTTGGCGCTGGAATCGTAGCGGACTTCGTCAAAGATGAAGAATTCAGCTTCCGGACCAAAGAAGGCGGTGTCGCCGATACCGGTCGATTTGAGATAAGCCTCTGCCTTGCGGGCGATGTTGCGCGGATCGCGGGTATAATCTTCTTTGGTGATCGGATCGAATATGTTGCAGATCAGCGACAGGGTCGGGACGGCGACGAAAGGATCCATCTTGGCGGAGGTCGGATCCGGCAGCAGGATCATGTCGGAAGCATGGATCGGCTGCCATCCGCGAATTGATGAACCGTCAAAACCCTGGCCCTCTTCAAAGGTGTCTTCACCAAACTCGGTAATCGGCACAGAAACATGCTGCCAGGTACCAACAAAATCCATAAATTTGTAATCAACCATCAGTGCGCCGTTTTCTTTGGCAAAATCTACTACCTGCTTCGGGGTCATCTAGCTTCTCCTTTCGGGGGAATATGAATTACACACTACAGTGCGTCGTCTCCTGTTTCGCCGGTCCGGATACGGATAACAGCCTCGACCGGGGTCACAAAAATCTTTCCGTCTCCGATACGGCCGGTTTTTGCCGCCTTTTCGATTGCCTCAACGACCTGGGGCAGAATTGAATCGGAAACAATAATCTCGAGTTTGATCTTGGGAATAAAGTCAACCACATACTCGGCACCGCGATAGAGCTCGGTGTGGCCTTTCTGACGTCCGAAGCCCTTTACTTCACTCACAGTTATACCCTGTACACCGATTTCGTTCAGGGCCTCCTTGACCTCATCCAGCTTGAACGGCTTTATGATTGCTTCGACTTTTTTCAAACCGTGACCCTCTCTTTCATAGGTGTGATGAAGCAGGAGAGATTATAGGGGTAATCATGCAAATTGCAAGGGATATGCACACACCACTTGATTGTTTTGCAATCTTTTTGCCAAAAACTCAAAATAAAAATTAAACAATAAAATCAAATTGTTACAATTGTTTTGCACATTAATGCGACAGACCGAGCCACGGTCATTGCCCACACAATAGGCACACCCCCTGCGCATGCCGCAAAAAAGAGCAGCAATGACTACTGATTGATCTCTTTCAGTTCCTTGATTATTTCAACCTGGCGTTGGTTGATGTAATAGGCGATCTGCTGCTGGGAGTGTTTTTCGGGATGAAATTCGACAACACAGGTGTACGGGGCATGCTCACCAGCGACCTTGATCACCGTAGCCCCCATGCCGACTTCATTGACAGATCTTCCTGACAGGTCGGGAAGCTTGATGAACAGATTGATTTCAAGTCCGGGCGGAAGATGATCTTTCGACATTACCCGCATGGCCGCCCCGCCGAGGGATATATCCTTTATGTTGGCCTTGAGGATATCATCGTTGATCACAAGATCCGCCTCAACCGGACGGTCAAGCATGACGCGGACGAAACGCCTCATCCCTGAACGTATTTTTCCATAACCGAACTTGCAGAGAATAACTTTCTTGCGGGCAACGTTGATATAAAAAGCCTCGCCGACGATATCATCAGGAAACGGGCTTCCATCCGGAGCATGGATGAGCGCCCTTTTCTCCATATTGATCACCTTGGCCTGATAATCATGCACTTCGAATTCAGCCGTTTCATTTTCAATGTGCACAAGCGTTGCATCGTAGGAAACCGGGATCTCCTTGTAATAATTAAGAAACGTGAAACGCTTGCCAACCATTTCCTTCAGGTACTGAACAATGACAAGCGCGTCCTCCTGTTCGGTCCCCCTGATAACTTTGTCGAAATACTGGAACATCGCTACATCCCCTGCCACACGATCAGATTGCATTACACCCGCAGTTACGTTACTATGATCTAGTTATAAATGTAGTTACTTAACAGAAACCTCTACGGACGACAAGCTAAATGAACATTTTCAGAAACATTCTTCGCCTCATCATAACGACGACACTCGCTGCGAGACCGCTTGCATATGCTGTGGGCATTACTGCAACCTGCTTCGCGGCAACAGTTTCTGCAGACATTTACCGCTTTGTCACCATCGACGGTGTTGAAACGTTTACCGATGCGCCGGTCAACCGGGATGCCACGGTTGTGATCAAGGAGCAGACAAAGCCAGCCAAGAAAGCACTCGCTTCCAAAAAGCAGAAGACACACGACATCTCGCTGAATGAAATTGCTGAAAAAGCTGTTCAAGCGGCCCTTAACCCCACACAATCTGAAACCATGGAAGCCGCTCTCCCACCGGTCGGCGGCAGCATAACCTCTGGTCCAGGCATGCGGGTCGATCCAATCGACGGCAGGTGGCGTATGCATAACGGCATTGACATCGCCATCCCGGAAGGGACACCGGTCAGGCCGGTCGGCCGGGGCGTTGTTGTCTACAGCGGCCAACGACCCGGATATGGATACACGGTGCTTGTCGAGCACGATAACGGCATGCTGAGCTTGTACGGCCACAACAGCCGACTGACGGTCAGCAGCGGCGATCAGGTTGACAGATCGACCGTCATTGCCCTCTCCGGCAATACCGGGCGCTCGACCGGGCCGCACCTGCATTTTGAAGCATGGCACAACGGCACAAACCTGACATCATCATTCATGCCCGGAACAGGGCGACCGCTCACGCTGCAGGCCGCCTCCCACCGTTCCCGGGCACAATTTCGCAAAGAAGTCCTCTCGGACGGTTCAATCCTTTTCACCAACCTCCCCTGACTGATGCGGGACCAGATCACAGCATACCTGGGCAAACTCGAAGCGGACCGGTCGGCTGAAGCGGGATGCATGGCCTTCGCCGCCCAGGATGACATCATGCTGACCGGCGGAGCGGAAGAACTGTCCCGGATTGCGGGTGAGATACTTGGCCACCTGAACTGCCTGGCCCTCTGCGTGGCCCGTCCGTCACTCCCCTTTGCTGATTTCCTGCTGCGGCGCACCGCCCCGCATGAAAGCGTCCTTATCCCACACGACACCGAGACACGGACGTTTCTGCACGACATTCCGTTTCTGCGCCGTGACCAATTGCGGGATGACGGAGCCTCCGCCATTGCCCGACTGCTCGCCAGCCGCAAAGGCGTTATTGTCGAAGGGCTCGGCATCGTTGCAACAGGCACACTGACCATTGAGCAGGCCTACATCAATTGGTCGTCGGTCTTTCACTCCACATTTATCCACTATCTCAAAGACCTGCTGCACACCGGGTTCATACTGACGGAAGAAATGAATGCCTTCCGGAATTTTCGCAACTGCTGGCTTTCTCCTCTGACGGCCGACGGCCTTGAATTTCGCGGCGGGCCACTACAGCATAAAATGGAAATACTTGACGAGATCTGCCGGGTCGGGCGATACACCGTGCAGCGCGGCCTGGTTGACTCCTTCTTCGGCAATATTTCCTATTCAGACGGCGACCTGATCTACATCTCCCAGACCGCTTCTTCTCTGGACACGCTCGAAGGATGCATCGATCCGGTACCCTTTGAAAACAGCTCAACTGTCGGAATCACAGCATCAAGCGAACTGGCCGCCCATCGGCAGATTTTTGTAGCTACGGGATGCAGAAGCATTCTGCATGGACATCCGCGATTCGCCGTCATTATGAGTATGCTCTGCGATGATGCCGATGGGTGCCAGGTCAAAGACTGCTGGAGAGACTGCCCGAAAGTCAGATTTCTGGGGGGAACCCCGGTCGTTGCCGGAGAGATTGGAGCGGGAGGATTAGCCAAAAATGTGCCGCCGGTCATCGGAGAACCAGGTCGGGCAATTGTCTATGGCCACGGTGTATTTTCAATCGGCCGCAACGACTTCAAAGAAGCGTTTCAGGCACTTGTCGATGTAGAAAACTGGTGCCGCAACGAATATTTCAAGCGTTTTGATCAACTCTGGCAGACATAAAAACCGGCCTTCGCAGAACCCTCAACGCAGTTTTTTAGCCACCTCAAACAGGGCGATACCTCCGGCAACCGAAGCATTCAGCGATCCAACCCCGCCGTGCAGAGGTATCGACATCAGCACATCGCACTGTTTTCTCACCAGCGGCCTGATCCCCTCCCCTTCAGCGCCGATTACCAGCACGACATTTCCTGAAAAATCGATGTCGTACAATCGCGAAGATGCTTCACCCGTCAGGCCGTAGACCCAGTAGCCTGCTGTTTTCAGCGACTCCAGCGCCTGGGATATATTGGTTACCTGCACAACCGGCACCGTTTCGGCCGCTCCGGCTGACGCCTTCTCCGCCGCACCGGTAACACCGCAGGCCCGGTCCCTGGGAATGATGACGGCATTGGCCCCGGCACAGGCCGCAGAACGGATCAGTGCCCCGAGATTATGGGGATCCTGAATGCCATCCAATACCAGAAGAAGACCGGGAGCCCCGGATTCTGACGCTTCGGCCACAACCTGATCGATATCAGCATAGGGAAATGGCTCCACGTCAAGGGCCACCCCCTGATGGTGAGACGATCCGCACATCCGCGTCAGGTCCGTCTTCTCACGTCGGTGCAGCGGCACACCGCGCTGCCCGGCCAGCGCCACAATTTTTTCCAGCCGATGGTCGCTGGCGCCGATCTGCAGGTACAGCGCAAAAGCCCCGCGCGAACCACGCAGGGCCTCCCGGACAGGATTTACGCCAAAAACGAGGTCACCTTTCATGGCGCACCGGCCATGATTTCATCGACAATCATACGGGCGGCGGCGACCGGATCAGAGGCCTTTGCAATCGGACGGCCGATCACCAGATAATCAGCACCTTCGTTGACCGCCTCGACCGGAGTCATGATCCGCTTCTGGTCATCGGCAGCGGCAAAGGAGGGCCGCACGCCAGGGGTTACGATCAGAAAATCGGGGCCGCAGGCTTCCCGGATCAGCCCTATCTCAAGCGGCGAGGCCACCACGCCGTCCATGCCGGCATTACGGGCCAGCTGGGCCAGTCGCACCACCATATCCCGAACCGGCCGGTCAATGCCGACCCCGCGCAGGGTTTCTTCTGTGGATGATGTCAGAACCGTCACCGCAAGCAGTTTCGGGCGATCATCACCAAATTCCTTCCTCACCGCCGAAGCAGCCGTTGCCATCATCTCCTCGCCCCCCAGGGCATGGAGGTTCGCCAACTGCACGCCCATGCGGGCAGCTTCGACCATTGCTTTAGCCACCGTATTGGGAATATCGTGGTACTTAAGATCGAGGAACACCCGGCCGCCATGGCACTGAACCAGCCTCACCGCCTCGGGACCGGTGGCAGTGAACAGCTCTTTACCGACCTTGAACATGCCGACATGGCCGGCCAGCCGTTCCGACCAGAGTTCGATATCGTCCAAACCGTTCACGTCGAGGGCAAAAATAATCTTGTCACGCGCTGCTTCGGGTGTCATGGCCACCTCGGTCAATTATGGAGTAGGTGTGCGGAAGCGGCTGCACACTGAACAATCCGATGCTCCATCAGAACATCCGGGCGAAAGTGACTAACCAACCAGCTGACTCTTGGTAAAAAGTGCTTTCAGCCAGTAGCCTTCGGCTTCGATATTTTCGCGGCCGCCTTCCTCTCGGTCGACGAGCGTCACAATGCCGAGGACGTCCAGCCCCTCTTCCTTGGCCCGGTTAACCGCCTTCATGGACGACCCGCCCGTGGTAACAACATCCTCGACAATGACGACCTTCGTGCCGGGCGGCAGGTTCTTGCGTCCTTCCAGCCACTGGCCGGTGCCATGTCCCTTCGGCTCCTTGCGGATGATGAAGGCGTGGATGCTCTTCCCGTCGAGATGTGCCGCGATTGAGGTCGCAGTGGCAATCGGATCGGCGCCGAGGGTGATGCCGCCCACCGCCTGGACGCCATCCACATCCTTCACCGCTTCGTAAAACAGCTTGCCGACAAGCCAGCCACCTTCAGCATGAAGGGTGGTCTGCTTGCCGTCAAAGTAGAAATCGCTCTGGCGACCCGATGCCAGGGTTACCAGCCGTTTTTCGTAGGACAGCTCCAGGATGATCTGCTTCAATCGTTCGCGTTCAGTCATGTTCTTTGTAATCCTCCTCGGTAAATAGTCCCATCTGCGGTTTATCGACAGGCTTGGGAAATGCAACCGGATAATCACCGGCAAAACAGGCCTTGCAGAACTCAGTTCCCCCAACGCCGACCGAAGATACCAGGCCATCTTCAGAGAGGTATCCCAGGGAGTCGGCAGTGATGTATCGACAGATCTCCTCGATCGAGTGGGATGATGAGATCAGCTCCTTTCGATTCGGGGTGTCAATACCGTAGTAACAAGGGTAGCTCGTGGGGGGTGATGAAATACGCATATGCACTTCGCTGGCCCCGGCATTTCTGACCATTTTGACAATCTTGCGCGACGTGGTGCCCCGAACGATCGAATCGTCGATCACCACCACCCGTTTGCCCTTCAATAGTTCGCGCACCGGATTAAGCTTGATCTTGACACCAAAATGGCGGATCGATTGGGCCGGCTCGATAAAGGTCCGCCCGACATAGTGGTTGCGGATCAGCCCCAGTTCGAACGGAATGCCTGATTCCTCGGCATACCCCATGGCAGCGGGCACACCGGAATCAGGCACGGCGATCACCACATCCGCTTCTATCGGGTACTCCCGGGCGAGTTGGCGCCCAAGCTCCTTACGGGCCATGTAGACGTTTTTTCCGAAGATGTACGAATCGGGGCGGGCAAAATACACAAACTCGAAAATGCAGGGGGTCGGTGTGACCTTCTTGAACGGGAACAGCGACTCGATCGCCCCGTCACGGGTGCAGACAATCATCTCACCCGGTTCGATCTCCCGCACGAACTCCGCTTCGATCAGGTCGAGGGCACAGCTTTCCGAAGCCACCACCCAACCGTCCCCCAGCTTTCCGAGACAAAGCGGCCGGAACCCGTTCGGGTCACGGACAGCGATCATGCGGGATTCGGTCAAAAACAGAAGACAGTATGCCCCTTTGATCCGATTCAGCGAGTCGACGATCCGGTCAACCAGTGAGTTGGTCCGGGAAATCGCCAGCAGGTGGATGATGATTTCCGTATCCATGGTAGTCTGAAATATCGAGCCGTAGGCCTCCAGTTCAGCCTTCAGTATCTGGGCATTGACCAGGTTGCCGTTGTGTGCCACGGCGATGGAACCGCGGGAATAATCGACCATGATCGGCTGGACATTCTTCTCGACCGACGCACCGGCTGTGGAATAGCGAACATGTCCAATAGCCGATGTACCTGGAAGCTTTTTAAAAATTTCTGGATTTCCAAAAACATCAGCAACCAGCCCCATCCGCTTGTGGGCGTATAACCCACCTCCGTCTGATGAGACAATACCACAGCTTTCCTGGCCGCGATGCTGGAGGGCGTACAGTCCGAGATAGGTCAGGTTGGAGGCTTCAGGATGGCCGTAAACGCCGAAAATACCGCATTCTTCCTGGGGGCGGGTAAAGTTCATATCAGATTCTCCCTTATGTACTCCGCCGCATTTTTGTACAGTACCAGACCATCTCCATCTTCGGGCAGTTCTTCACGGGTCCAACGTGGATGCTGGGTGTAGTGGACAAATGCCTCAGGGTGCGGCATGAGCCCCATCAGACGGCCGGTCGGGTCGCAGAGCCCGGCAATGGCATTGGTTGAGCCGTTGGGATTGGCCGGAAACTGCATGTTAGGCTCACCGTAGTCAGGTCCACTGTACTTTAGAACAGAGAGATGTTCCTGCTCGATCCGGGCGAGCACAGCATCAGATTCGCAGAGCATTTTACCCTCCCCATGGCGTACCGGTAGGTAGAGCCCCCCCGTGATTCCCGCGGTAAAGACACAGGGAGAAGCGTCATCAACCTTGAGATAACACCAGCGATCCTGGAAACGGCCGCAGTCGTTATGGGTCAATGTCACTGACTGTGACAGGTAGTGGCCATCGAATCCGGGAAGCATCCCCATCTTGACCATCAACTGGAAGCCGTTGCAGACCCCGAGGATCAGCTTGCCGTCGGCAATGAAGCGTATGAACTGATCCACCAGTTTCTCGCCGCTGCCACAGACCGCAGCATGGGTCAGGCGGTTGGCCTGGGCCTTGGCGCTTCCAAGGTCATCACCATCGAGAAAACCGCCGGTCAGGTTGAGGAAATGGAAATCATCCAGCCGCAGCTCGCCGGAGAGAATTTCAGCGATATGGGCGATGACAGCCTCGTCGAATCCCCCCAGTCGGCAGGCATGGGCAGCCTCGTTCTCGCAGTTGGTGCCGTTACCAGTTATAACTAGTGCGCGTGTCTTTGATTCCATCTTACAGCTCCCTCAAGGTTTTCTGCCAGGCTTCCTTCAGCTCCGCCAGGTCGGCCATGATCACGTCGTGTCCCTCTATGGCCTCGATTGCCAACACCTGATCCCCGGTGACCATGCCAATCCGCGACCAGCAGGTCTCACCCATGATTTCCTCGAAGGCTTCATGGTCCTCGCGACGAACCGTGACCAGCAAGCGCGAGGCTGATTCCGAAAAAAGCAGTGCAACATCATTCCAGCCGTCTTCCGGGCCGCTCCAGGCGACTTTAGAGAGGTCCAGACGCATACCGAAACCGCCCGAGAAGGCTGATTCGGCTGCGGCCACCGCCAGGCCACCGTCGGACAGGTCGTGGCACGAGGCCACCAGCCCGGCATCCACCGTCGCAAGGTACGCCCGGTATCGTTCTAACGCTGTGGCAGTATCAACCTTCGGCACTCGGTTGCCGACCATGCCCTGCATCGCCAGGTATTCCGAGCCACCCAGTTCGTTCGAGGTCGCCCCCAGCAGGTAGACGATGTCCCCGGCGCGCTTGACATCCATGGTCACCGCCCTGCGGGCATCTTCAATCTTACCGATGACCGAGAAAAGCAGCGTCGGCGGTATTGAAATCTTGACGCCACCGTCATAGAAGTCGTTCTTCATGGAGTCCTTGCCGGAGATCAACGGCAGGTTGTAGGCCATGCAGACGTCGTAGAGCGCCTGATTGGAACGGACCAGCTGGGCCATCTTGTAGGGGCCGTCCGGGGTCTTCTCCGACAGCACCGGATCACACCAGCAGAAATTGTCCAGACCGGCCACCAGGTCGAGGGAACCGCCAACAGCGACATAATTGCGCAGCGCCTCATCGATGGCGTTGGCGGTCATGTGGTAGGTATCGATATCCGAGTAGCGCGGGCAGATACCGTGGGCGGTAACAACCCCTTCAAAGGAGTCAAGCAGCGGCCTGACGACGGCAGCATCAGAAGGGCCGTCGTTAGCAATGCCGGTGAATGGCTTGACCACCGACCCTCCCTGCACCTCGTGGTCATAGCGGCGCACCACCGACTCCTTGGAACAGATGTTGAGCCGTGCCAGAAGTTGTATGAGGTCGCCGGTATAATCCATCTTCTCCACAAGTTCCGGCTCTTCATTGACCGGTGGTATCCACCTGGCCGGCAGTTGCATGGGGGGTAGCCCTTCGTGCATGAATTCCATCGGCAGGTACGCCACCGTACGGTCACCGTACATGATCTGAAACACGCCGTTGTCGGTGAACTCGCCCAGCACGGTTGCCTCGACACCAAAACGGCCTGCCATGGCCAGAAACTCGTCGATCTTTTCCGGAGGTACCGCCATGCTCATCCGTTCCTGCGCCTCTGAAATCAGTATTTCCCAGGGGTTAAGACCGGGATATTTAAGCGGTGCTTTCGCAAGATCCATTCTGCAGCCGCCACACTCACCCGACATCTCTCCGATCGATGACGAGAGGCCGCCGGCACCGTTGTCGGTGATAAATCGATACAGTCCTTTGTCGCGGGCGCGGATCAGGAAATCGAACATCCTCTTCTGAGTGATCGGGTCACCAATCTGCACCGCCGTCACCGGAGAATTTTCGTTCAACTCCTCGGAAGAGAAGGTGGCGCCATGGATACCGTCCTTACCGATGCGACCGCCGGCCATGACAATCAGGTCGCCCGGTCTGATCGATTTTTCATGACCGGGAATACCGTTGACCTCGGCCGGCATCAGTCCGGCAGTGCCGCAAAATACCAGCGGCTTGCCACAAAATCGCTCGTCAAAGACGATCGAACCGTTGACCGTCGGAATACCGCTCTTATTGCCGCCATGCTCGACTCCTTCGACAACTCCTTCGTAGATGCGGCGCGGATGCAGCAGACGCTTCGGCAAAGGCTTCTCGTAGAACGGATCGGCAAAACAGAAGACGTCGGTGTTGAAGATCAGCTTGGAACCCTGGCCGGTCCCGAACGGGTCGCGGTTGACGCCGACGATGCCGGTCAGCGCCCCGCCGTACGGATCGAGTGCCGACGGTGAATTGTGGGTCTCGACCTTGAAAACCAGCGACCAGTCGTCGTTGAAGCGGATTACCCCGGCGTTGTCCTTGAATACCGACAGGCAGAAGTCGCGTTCGCCCAGCTTCTCACGGACGTCCCTGGTGGTCCGCTGGATGTAGCTTTTGAAGAGTGACCGGATCTCCTGGACGTTGCCCTGCTCATCCTCGTACCGGACCGTACCGGCGAAGATCTTGTGCTTGCAGTGCTCGCTCCAGGTCTGGGCCAGTGCCTCCAGTTCGCAGTCGGTCAGCCTGGCGCCGAGGCCGGCCTGCTGCCGGGCCGCCTGCACGGCCGGGTCGGCGGCATGAGCCTGGATGATCTTCATCTCCTCCAGGGTCAGGGCCAGCATCCCGTCCCTGCTGATCCGCATCAGCCCGGCATCGTCGACATCGAGGTCGATCTCCCGCACGGTGATGGCGTGCGCACCGACATCGACCTTCGGCACGGTCGCCGGCAGCCCCTTGACGAAGTCGAATTGCGCCGCCGGGACGATGGTCCAGCGCTGGATCAGGCCGTTGGCCAGGAAACCGGCGGCAATCCGTTCGGCCGCGGCGACGTCGACCGCCCCTTTCAGCAGGTACTGCACCGAGGTGTAGACCGCTTCGCCATCGGCGAACGGCCGGCCGGTCAGGTACTGGATCGCCTCCTTCGCCGTGCGCCCGACGTTGTCGGTGACGCCGGGGCGGAAGCCGACTTCGATGAGCACGTCGAAATCGTGGGCCAGTGGCCGATTGACCGCGACTTCCTGGATAACCGGGTCGCAGAACGGCTCTTCGGCGGCGGCCCGAATCTCCACATC
>DCNF01000038.1:13584-14389 GCA_002322035.1 Geobacter sp. UBA1603 | reverse complement strand
GTCACCCGCTTGTACGCCTCCAGTCCATGGAGGGCCGCCAGTTGCGCCAGATGGGGAGCACAGATGACCATGGTGTCCTGGACCTTGAGATACTCCGCCATTTTCTGTTCGGCTGCGATAAGGTAGCCGACGCGGTAGCCGGTCAGGCTGAAGCTCTTCGAGAACGAACCGATCAGGGTGAGGGTGGTGGAGAGAAAATCGCCAACCCGCTGATCCTGCAGGTGCCGGGGAGCAAAACGGAGGTAGGTCTCGTCCAGCAGAATCTCGACGCCGCTCCGTGACGACCATTCCAGCAGTTGCAGCAGTTCGGCGGCGTCGTAGCTGGCGCCGGTCGGATTGTTGGGGGTGATGACGATGATCCCCTGGACCCCCGCGGCTTCAGCATGGCGGATGACCGCTGCGGCATTCAGGCGAAAGCCGTCGGTTTCGGCAAGGGGGTGGTAGACCGGTTGCAGCGACAGCATCCGGATGGCCATGTCATAGTTGAAATAGTACGGCTCCAGCAGCAACACCTTCTCCCCCGGGTTGAAGAGGAGGGTCAGCGCCGTATACATGGCATGATTGGCACCGGCCGTCACCAGAACATTCTCCGCCGTGAAACTGCCGGTCAGGGGGTGGGTTGCCGCTATCCGTGTCCGCAATTCGGGGAGGCCCGGCACATCCGTGTAAAAACTGACCTGATCATCGTCCAGCGCCGCCTTGAGACGACGGCGGATGCTGTCGAAGGTGGAATAGGCCGGTACCGCCTGGGTCATGTCAAAAACCCGCCCGCACCCTGGCGTGATGCGGCGGGCCTTCTCCTTGT
>DCNF01000038.1:8497-13548 GCA_002322035.1 Geobacter sp. UBA1603 | reverse complement strand
CGACGATCGGCGGCGCGACCACGTCATGCAGTAATGTTCTGTTCATAGAGTCACCATCCGGACGCTCTAGGGTAGTTACCGTATGGTGATCTGCCGGATCTGTTCCACGATATAAGCGACCATCTCATCCGTCAACCCCGGATAAACGCCGAGCCAAAACGCATCCCGCATGATCAGGTCCGTATTGGGGAGAGAACCGACAACCCGGTAACCGGTACCGCTCCGGCGCATTTCGTCGAAACAGGGGTGCTTGATCAGATTGCCGGCAAAAAGCATCCGGGTCTGGATCCCCCTGTCCTCCAGGAAGGCCACCACCCGGTCACGGGTCAGGCCGCCCTCTGCACGAACCGTCAACAGAAAGCCGAACCATGACGGATCAGAGTTTTCCGTCGCCTCCGGCAGGATGAACCGATCTTCAAGCGCGGTCAGTCCGTCACGCAACTGCTGCCAGTTCCGCTTGCGGGCAGCGACGAAGCCCGGAAGCTTCTCCAGTTGGGCACAGCCGATAGCCGCCTGCATGTCGGTCACCTTCAGGTTGTAACCGAAATGGGAATAGACATATTTGTGATCATAGCCGTAGGGGAGCTCGCCGAACTGCTGGGTGAAGCGATTGCCGCAGGTATTGTCGCGGCCCGATGGGCACCAGCAGTCACGCCCCCAGTCGCGGAACGACTCGACCAGCCGTTTCAGCGACATATCGTTCGTGTATACCGCCCCTCCCTCCCCCATGGTCATGTGATGGGGGGGGTAGAAGCTGGAGGTGCCGATATGGCCGATGGTGCCGGTGTAGCGCCACTGGCCGTTTAAGCGATAACGGGAACCGAGAGCGTCGCAATTGTCTTCAATGAGCCAGAGATCATGGCGATCGCAGAATGCCTTGACGCTGGCAAGATCGAAGGGGTTCCCCAGGGTATGGGCCAGCATCACCGCCCTGCTTTTCGAAGAGCGGGCAGCCTCTAGCTGCTGCACCTCGACGTTGTAGGTCGGGATGCCGACGTCGACGAAGACCGGCACGGCACCATACTGGATGATCGGAGCAACGGTGGTCGGAAACCCGACCGCAACGGTGATCACTTCATCACCGGGCCGGATCTGCCGGTCTCCCAGCTTCGGGGAGGTGAGCGCCATGAAGGCAAGCAGATTCGCGGACGAACCAGAATTGGTCAACGAGCAGTGTGCGCTCCCGAGAAGGGCGGCAAAATCCCGCTCGAAGCGCTCCGCGTACCGCCCCGTTGTCAGCCAGAAGTCGAGGGACGCGTCGACCAGGCTGACGATTTCCCGCTCGTCGAACACCCGTCCGGCATAGGGTATCCGGTCGCCGGGCGAGAACTGCCGGTCCCCGTTCAGGCATGCTTCGTAATATCGGCGAACCGCCTGCAAAACATCTGCGCGCAGATGTTTTTCCCGCTCCGCTCTCTCCACTGTCACTTCCCCCTCGGTTATGCTGCCGCAGCATACTCTGCGATCTGCGCGCGGCAGCATGTTAGCAGGTCTTGCTGTCTCCGATATGCCTGTGTCCACTCGATGATGCTCTGCAAGGCCTTTTCCAGCCCCCAGCGCGGCGACCATCCCAACTCCGACCTCGCCTTGGAGCAGTCGAGCTTGAGACAGTGTGCCTCGTGAGGGTGTTCTCTCCTGTCCAATTCATAGTTTGCCCTGTCATTCCACCCTGCGCAGAGCCGCTGAACCAACCACTCCACCGCCCTGGCATCCTCCTCGGGAGGGCCGAAGTTCCACCCTTGAGCATAAGCCCCCCCCTTTTCGAAAAGCCGTTGCGCCAACAGGAGATAACCTGAAAGGGGCTCCAGCACATGTTGCCACGGACGGATGGCATGGGGATTGCGAATCTGCACCGGCACACCGGCAAGGAGGGACCGGATAATATCGGGAACCAGCCGGTCGGCGGCCCAATTGCCGCCACCAATGACATTTCCCGCCCGGGCGGTGGCAACGGCCACGCCGTGCCGGTCGTAATCAATGGGGTTGAAGTAGGAGGAACGGTAGGCAGCGGTAACTAGTTCCGAACATCCTTTGCTGTTGGAGTACGGATCATACCCACACATCGGCTCGTTCTCTCGGTATCCCCAGACCCACTCCCGGTTTTCATAGACCTTATCAGTGGTCACATTGACCACCGCCCTGACCGTCGGCACAGTACGGACAGCTTCCAGCAGGTGGACCGTCCCCATGACATTGGTTGCATAGGTCTCCACCGGAATCCTGTAGGAGTCACGTACCAGCGGCTGGGCAGCCATATGGAGGACAAGTTCGGGAGCTGCTTTTGCCATTGCAGCCTGCAACCGTTCCGGATCACGCACATCTGCAATTATTGACGTAACCAAGCTGTCAACGGCAGCCAGAGCATAAAGGCTCGGGTCGGTCGGCGGCTCCAGAGCATAGCCGGTTACAATGGCGCCCAAATGATGCAGCCAGATGGAAAGCCACGACCCTTTGAAGCCGGTGTGGCCGGTCAGAAAAACCTTACGTCCTCGCCAGAACAGTGAATTATTCGTCATCCTACTTTCCATATCATCCACGGCGCATTCCCACCTTTAAGAAGGCTCTCCAGATAAAGCTTGTCTCGAAGCGTATCCATTGGATGCCAGAATCCATGATGTTTCCATGCCATCAGCTGCCCGTCTTTAGCTAAGTGCTCTAAAGGCGACCGCTCAAAAATTGTGCCATCACCATCAATATAATCAAAAACCTCCGGCTGCATGACAAAAAATCCGGAATTTATCCACCCTCCATCTCCTTGAGGCTTTTCCTCAAAAGCTTCAACTGTATTTTCACTAGTTAATTTCAAAACACCAAATTTTCCTGATGGCTGGGTTGAGGTAAGTGTAACCAATCGACCGTGCGCCTGATGGAATTTAACAAGTTCAGCAATATCAACATCACCCACTCCGTCACCATATGTCATAAGAAAAGGTTTATTTTCTACATACTGCTTTATCCTTTTGACACGGCCTCCGGTCATAGTTTCGAGGCCGGTATCAACTAATGTCACTTTCCAAGGTTCAGCACTATGCCCATGCACAATACGTTTGTTTCCATCAGTAAAATCGAAAGTAATATCAGATTCGTGTAAAAAATAATGTGCAAAATATTCTTTTACAGCATACCCTTTGTATCCAAGACAGATAATAAATTCATTATAACCATAATGGGCAAAATATTTCATTATATGCCACAATATGGGCCGATTACCAATCTCAATCATCGGTTTTGGCTTCAAGTGCGATTCTTCACTTATACGAGTACCGTACCCACCTGCCAGTATCACTACTTTCATACGTTCACCTCAAATTCAGATGTGATTTATTGCTCTCATTGGCTTCACCTACTCCCGAAACGGCAGTGAATATCCTGCTCGACGCAAAACCTCCGTTATCAAGCAAAGCCTTCAGCGTTCCGCCGCGCTTCAGCGATGTTATCACCACCGGCGCGTTGACCTGCGCCAGTGCATCAACACTACCGATTACGGCAACGCCGAAAAAATGCTCTCCCAGCCCCGAGTCATCAAACACCGCCGCCAGCCGCACTCCACTCTCCCGCAGCGACAGCCAGGCAATTTCGGTCACCTCATCAACACCGCAAAAAACAACCTCTTTAACCCCCTGGTCGGCAAGCTGCCGGAACAGGCGCCGGTATTCCTCGCGGGTCGTCGTATAGAGACTGGTGAAATAATTGACGTGCTGACAGGCCAGGCGTGCCTTCTCGGCAAAACCCTGGGGGGTAAGCAGATAGCCGTAGCGGTTTTTGGGGTAGTTTTTAACCCGGATGTACCCTTTGGCGACAAAGTTTTTGATGTAGGAATTGACCAGACCAAGGGCCACGCCCAGGCGCTGGGCCAGCTCGCGCTGGGAGACCGGTCCATCCTCTGTTACCTCGGAAAGAAGCTGAAATGCGCGCAGCTCATCGGTTGTGCCCTGGGAAATGTTGTTCATATTTTGAACGATACTCGATTTTTCACGGCACTACAAGCAAATTTATTGGCCGCCACCCAGCCGAACTGTCGCTAAAATCCCTTGATTTTCTTGACACTCCGGCCACTTCGGGCTATAAATCCGCATTACGAGAGGATTTTCATCCATGCCACCCAAAAAACGCATCGGCGACATGATGATCGAGCAGGGCTTCATCACTGAAGAGCAGCTTCAGGTGGCCCTGCAGGAGCAGAAGAAAACCGGCGAACTGCTCGGTTCGGTACTGTTCAGCCTCGGCTTCATCAGCCAGAAGGATCTCTTCAAGGTTCTCTCCCTTTCCGAGTCGGTCAACAAGGACGATTCGTCACGCAGCGATTCCCACGCCGCCCATATCCCCCAGGAGATGGAAAACCTGGTCAAGCAGTCCAGTTCGCTCTTTCAGCGCGAGGGGACCCTGGGCAAGAAAGAGCTCGATTCGGCCTACTCCCCCCTGGTCAACCTGGTCGAAAAGATCATCATGGACGGCATCCGCCGCGGGGCAACCGATATCCACATCAATCCGGATATGAAGGGTATCCGTATCCGCTACCGGGTTGACGGGGTCTTGCAGCACAGCATGTTTCTCCCCTTCGAGCTGCTGAACCCGATTGTTTCCCGCTTCAAGATCATGGGGCAGATGAATATCGCCGAATCACGCATTCCCCAGGACGGTTCGGCAGAATTCTTTTACAAAAACCGCAAGCTCGACCTGCGTATTTCGACATTCCCGATTATCGGCGGTGAAAACATCGTTGTCCGCCTGCTGGACAAGGCCCAGATCAAGGTCGGCCTCGAGAATCTCGGCTTTCTTGATGACGACATCGAGAAGCTGAACGAGTCGATCCAGCTCCCCTTTGGCATGATCCTGGTAACCGGCCCGACCGGTTCGGGCAAAACGACCACCCTGTACTCCTGCCTGAGCATGATCAACACGGTGAGCCGCAATATCATCACCCTGGAAGACCCGGTCGAATACCAGCTGCCGCTGGCGCGCCAGTGCCAGATCAACGTCAAGGCCGGCCTGACCTTTGCCAGCGGGCTGCGCTCAATCCTGCGCCAGGACCCGGACGTGATCCTGGTGGG
>DCNF01000038.1:1530-8458 GCA_002322035.1 Geobacter sp. UBA1603 | reverse complement strand
TCCTGGTGGGCGAGATGCGCGACGCCGAAACAGCCGAGCTGGCGATCAGGGCCGCCCTGACCGGACACCTGGTTTTCAGCACGCTGCACACCAATGATGCCATCTCCAGTATCGCCCGCCTGATCGACATCGGCATCGATCCGTTCCTGATCTCCTCCACCCTCGATTCGATCGTCGCCCAGCGGCTGGTGCGGGCCCTCTGCCCGGACTGCAAGGAAGAAGTCCCCCCCTTCAGCCCCCAGTACAAGAAGCTCGGGATCAGCCCGTCCAGCCAGAAGCTGTATCGCCCCAAGGGGTGCCCGACCTGTGATGACTCCGGCTTCAAAGGGCGTTCGGTCATTTACGAAATTCTCAAGATTACACCCTCCATCCGCGAGATGATCAACGAAAAGGCCAATCTGGAAGATATCCGCCGCAAAGCCACCGAAGAGGGGTTCACTCCGATGCGCGAAGTGGCCCTGGCCAAGATCATTTCCGGGGTCAGCACCCTTGAGGAAGTCAGTCATTCAACCAGGCTGGCGCTCTGATGGGAGTCTACTCCTACCGGGCCGTCGACGGCCATTCGGCGATCAAGCAGGGCAGGCTCACCGCCGCCAGCGTGGGAGACGTGGAGCGGATCCTGTCCGGCCAGGGGCTGACCCTGATCGAAGCCGAAAGCGCTTCGCTGTTCAACGTCGGCGACCTGTTCGCCATCCGCTTCAGCATGAAGGATCTGGTAGATTTCACCTACATGCTCAAGCTGGTCGTCAGTTCGGGGATCCCGATCATGCACGGCATCAACGACCTGATGCGAGGGCACACCAACAAAAAGATCACCTTTGCCGCCAGCGAGATCTATCAGGGGATCGATTCCGGCCTGTCGCTCTCGGAAGTCATGGAGGCCCACCCGCGCATTTTTCCCGGCTATTACGTCCACCTGGTCAAAGCCGGTGAAGTTTCCGGTTCGCTTGAGAAAAGCCTCGACTTCCTGATCAACTACCTGACCTGGCAGATCGAGTTTAAAAAAACCGTCAAGGGCGCCCTTTCCTACCCGATCACGATCCTGGTGATCATGGCGATCTTGATGGTCATCATCTTTACCGTCGTTTTCCCGAAAATGCTCAAGATGATCACCGGCCTGGGCGGTGAACTGCCATTGCCGACCAAGATCATGGTTTCACTCTCCGGTTTCATGCGCAGCAACATTCTCTGGGTCACGGCGGTTGCCATCATCCTGATCGTCGCCTTCCAGATCGGCCGGCGCACCCCCCAGGGGAGACAGATGATCGACAACATGCTGCTCAAGCTTCCGCTGATCGGCAACCTGATCCTGAAAATCAATCTGTCGCGCTATTTCAAAATCATCGCCACCCTGCACGGCGCCGGCCTGAATGTTGAACGGACCTTCACCATCGGCGCCGAGGTTGTCGGCAACAGCGTCCTGGCCGAAAAACTGCGCAGCATACCGCAGGCCCTGGTCACCGGCGAGAACATCTCTGATACCATGAGGCGCACCGGCTATATTCAGCCGCTGGTGGCCGACATGGTCTCCCTGGCCGAAAAAACCGGCCGACTGGAGGAGGCCCTGACCCGGGCCAGCGACATTCTCGACAAAGAGGTGCCTGACACGATCAAAAAACTGGTCGCCCTGATAGAGCCGCTGACCATGGCAGCCCTGGGTGGCCTGGTGCTGCTGCTGCTGCTGTCCGTCTTTCTGCCGATCTACAAGGTCGTCGGCCAACTGAAGGTGAAATGATGAGGCGGGGCTTTACTCTGATAGAAGTCCTTGTTACCATGGCGATCATCTCGATCCTGGCCGGCATTATGGTGCCTTCCGTGTGGAAATGGTGGGAAAGCCAGGAGATTCAGACCACGAAAGAGCGCTTGAACGCACTGAAACTGGCCATGGTCGGCGATCGTTCCCTGGTGCAGAACGGCATCCGGACCAGTTACGGCTTTGTGGGAGACTACGGTGAGCTTCCCGTGCAAGGGCAACTGTCAACCGCCACGCTCCGGACCTATATCCCGGGCGGTTACACGGCTGAATCCTATAAAGATGCCTGGGGGAGGGATTTCAGCTATACGGCCTATGACAACCTCGCTGGCTACGACGGACGGTTTCTGTCCGCGAAACTCTGCAGTGACGGGCCTGATGGCATTCCGGGAAACACTGATGATATCTGTGTTGATATCCCTGTTTCAGAGGTTGCACCAACATATCGCATTCAAGGTAATTTTGTGTTTTCAAATCTTACCGGGCATAACTATGGTGCAAATTTCCAAATCGAGTATCGCGATCCACTCAATTCAAGCAATTATGTTTCCAAATCATCTGGGTGTAAAAATGCTTTCCCTAACTTTACAACCATTTTTCCTAATGCAATT
The DNA here is from genome assembly GCA_002322035.1 of Geobacter sp. UBA1603. Lineage (GTDB taxonomy): Bacteria > Desulfobacterota > Desulfuromonadia > Geobacterales > Pseudopelobacteraceae > UBA1603. The sequence continues at coordinate 6,094 of DCNF01000038.1, read as the reverse complement.
AACCCAGTCCGGGTACCTGTAGGAAAAATTACTGTGAGTAGCCATTTATATAATACTAGTAACTGTTCTGGAACTGCTATTAAGTCCAGTGGCAAACTTGATTATTTCATCACCGACAACCTGCAGTCTATTTTGATAAATCTACCCATGATTGTCTATACACCCTAGGACCCCATGGCCGATCTTTTTCTCGACATACGCGACAGGCAGGTACGGGCTCTGGTGACCGACGGAGAGGATGTCCGCCTGCGCCACAGCTCTGCCCTGGCGGCACTTGCCGCCGACGGCAGCAGGGAGACCGGCCGGCACGAGGCCCAGGCCGACCGTTTCCAGGCCGGTGAGCTTTCAGCCCTGATCAGCCTGATCAAGGCCGAAGGCGGAACCGCGCTCGATCGCGGACATCTGATCATTCCTCCTGCCTACGTCATACGCTCTACCCACAAGCTTCCCCGCCTTCCACAGTCCGAGGCACTGAAGCTGATCACCCGCAAGGTGGCAGCGGAGAGCCGCGAAGATGAACCCCAGGTCCAGATCATCCCGATGGATTTGGAGCAGAACTCCCAAACCTGGCTGGCGGAATATGTGCCGACCGACACGCTGCGCTTCCTGAAAAAGGAGTTCGGCAGCCTCCGTCTGCGCAGCGTCACCACCGCAACCCAGTCGATTTTGCAGGCCATCGAGCCGATCCGCGAGGCTATTTTCAATGCCCATGCCATTTTCGAGGTCAATGCCGGCACCATTGATGCCTATTATGTGTCAAATTCGAGCCTGCTTCTGCACGAGTCGCTGTCGATCCCCGCTGACGATGACGAGCGCCAGACGAACCAGGACGAAAGCCGCTCCCAGAAACGCCGGATTTTCAGTATCCTCGATCTGCTCTACCGGGTAAACTCCCAGTATCTGGCGGCCAACCCGATGACGCCGCTGCAGAAGGTCTGGCTCTGCGGCTCCGATCCGGCAATTCCCGAGCTTTCATCCACACTGATGGATGCCATGGATGTCGAGGTGGCAATCCTGTGCGAACAGGTGGGAGAGACTGCTGAAACCTGCGCGTTTGTAACCCTGAAGGGATTTGTCCGCAGCCAGCAGAAAGGCACCTGCGCCAACTTCATGCATCCCGATCTGGCCCGCCGCTTTCCGCTGCGCAAAAAGACCGGATTGTTCATTTACCTGGCAACACTGATTATGGCAATTGCACTGGTCTGGCAGACCGAACTGCGCATTTCGCGCCTCAAGAAGCAGGTGGCAGCGGCAAAGAAAAATCAGGCCCAGCAGAAAGGCCAGGCGGCAGCAGCGGCAGCCATCGCCAAAAATCTGGAGAACCTCCGGCAGTTGACCGGCAATCAGGTGACTTTCTATCCGATTCTGCGGGAGTTGGCCATGAACCTGCCCGATGGCGTCGACCTGGAGGGTCTGGCCTACAGCCGCAAGGAGGCCCTGGGGCAGCTGGAAATCAGCGCATCGTTCCCCCATTCCGGCGACCTGGGGACCAGCCGCATCATCTCGCGCCTGATGGCTGTTATGGACAATTCGCCGTTTCTGGCCCGCCAGCAGGAGCCGCAGATTTCTATCACCGCCAGCGGCACCCAGAAACGGGTTGCGGTCAAATTCATCTGCGAGGTAAGGCCCCATGACCAGGCGAAATAAGCTGATCATCCTGGTGGTGTACCTGCTGATCCTGGCGTCGGCCCTGCCGTTATATCGTTTTAAACGGGCCGCGGCAGCAAAGAAAATGACCGCCGAACTGTCCGCCATGCGCCAGGAACAGTCAAAATCACAGGGCGCTGCGGGAGAGCTGGAGATGCTGCGCAGACTTTTTCCGCCTGAAGCCGCTACCGCCGCCTTTGTGGAGGGGCTCTACGATGCAGCCAAGCAATCGAAGATCATCAGCCATGAGGTGACCAGCGAAGCGGCGCCACAGGGCCGGAGCAGCGGCCGGCCGGCAGCCGGCGGAACAAAAGACGAGCTTGAGACGTATCGCTTTAAAATCGCTATCGCCGGGAGCTACCGCACTGTGGCGGAATACATCCGCAGGGTTCAGAATATCGAACGGTTCAAACGGATCAGCGAGCTGAAACTGGCGCCGGCCCCCCAGGGGATCACCGCTCACCTGACACTTGAACTCTTCAGCCTGAAAGGCGCACATGCCCGCTAACATACAGGTCATATTGCGATTTTTCGCCGTTCTGATACCGCTGGCTGCGCTGCCGGCCGGCGCAGCGTCTCCACCGCCGGCACCGGTCTGGAAACAGGTGCCGGAAGACCGGTCCGTGTGGCGCCGCGAACCATTTCGCAAACTAATCGATCCGAAAACAGCGCCCGTTACCGTCAAGACGGGCGCCAAACCTGGCGGTCCGGGTTTGGGCCTTCCAGACCGGCGCGAGCCGGTCCTGCAGGGGATCATGCAGAGCAACGACCGTTACTACGCCATCATCAACGGCCGCACCGTTAAACCGGGCGACCGGATCGACGGGTGGACCGTCAGCGGAATCACCCGCTATCGCGTCACCATGAAGCATGAGCAGGACAAACAGACCGTAGATATCTACGAAGGCACCATCGATCGAGGTACCCGATGAAAAAGAACCTTTGGCTCATGGGCATAACGCTTCTGGCTGCAACCGGCTGCGTCAACCCGCAGGTCAGCACCGTTCGCGACACGAAGGTGCTTCCCACCTATGCCGCGCCCAGACCCGCACCGCAGGCCGAGATCCCGCGCAGGGATCCCGACGCCTACCGGTCGACCGACCCGGGGCGCACCTATTCCCTGACCCTCAAGAACGCCGATATCAAAGATGTGCTGATGCTGCTTTCCAAGGAGAGCGGCGTCCCGATCGTTGCAGAGCGGAGCCTTCGCGGTTCAGTCAAGATCGAAGCCCAGAACAAGAAACTGGGAGAGTTGCTCTACGCCATCCTCAAACCGCTCGGCTACACCGCCTCAGTTGAAAACGGGATCATCATGGTCGGGCGGCCACAGCTGTCAACCCGCACCTTCCGGGTCAACTACATCAAAGACAAGCGCAATTCGGCCAGCAACATGAATGTTTCCGGTTTTGCGGCCGGCGGAAGCTCCGGCAGTGTTTCGGTTTCGACCGAAGGAAAGTCCGATTTCTGGGGTGCCCTGGAAAGTTCGCTGGAGATGCTGGTGTTCGGCACCAGCGGTCAGGGCAAGCGCGAAGGGGGCGGCTACATCCGGGGTGAAGCCGAGAAAAAAAGCGATGGGAAAACATCGGCGGCGGCGCTGTCCGGCAGCGCAGACAAAACCGCGCAGCCGCAGGCAGCTGAACAGGACGACCCGTTCCTGTCGTCGACCCAGATCAGCGAAGGGCGACTGAAACAGCTGGTGGTCAACGAGATGGCCGGGATCGTTCAGGTTACTGACTACCCGGAAAATCTGGACAAAATCGCCGCATTCCTGGCCGATGTGGAAGAGGGGAGTAAACGGCAGGTCATGATCCAGGCCCATATCATGGAAGTCAGCCTGAAAGACTCCTACGCGCTGGGCATCGATTGGAAGTACATCCTCGACAAGGCCACGAACCTGACCTTTGCCCAGTCGCTGGTTCCGGCAACATCAGGCGCTGCGGCAGCCGGCAGCAATGTTTTCAAGCTTTCGGCATCGGGCAGCGACTTCAGCGTGCTCCTTGATGCCATGAAGGAACAGGGCAACGTGAATATGCTTTCCAGCCCCAAGATCACGGCCCTCAACAACCAGAAAGCCGTCATCAAACTGACGACCAAACAGGTCTCCTGGATTTCTTCGAAAACCACCCAGAACAACGCCATCGGCGGCCAGGACACCTTTACCACGACCCCGCAGGTCGATGAAGTCGGCATTTTCCTCGATGTGACTCCCCAGATCGGCCCGGACAGCACCATTACCATGCAGATCCACCCCAGCGTTTCCGAGATCAAGGAGATATCAACCTCGCCCGACAAAACAAGCACCAAGCCGGTCATCGATATCCGCGAAATCGACACGATGGTCGACGCCCGGGCCGGAGAAACCATTGTCATTGCGGGACTGATCTCCGACAAACTGGCCGAAACCAAGCGGAGTGTGCCGCTTCTGGGGGACATCCCTTATCTGGGGGCCCTGTTTTCCTACAACAAGCAGGAGCGGGCCAAAGCCGAGCTGGTGATTATGATGACACCGTATGTGCTTAACCCCCGCAGTATCGAGGAAATCAGGTCAGAGCACGAGAAGCGGATCCGAAATCTGGGCGGGACCTTCCACCTGATCAACAACCTGGGCAGCCTGGTGACCGAAGAGAACAGCCGGGAGTGGATCAAGCGGAATCAGCCCACGCCTCCTTTTACCGAACCACAGCCTGCGGCACCGGCTGAAAAATCGAGCGTTGTGCCGGCGGTGCGGGTCAAACAGACCCCTCCCCGACCGGTGATCGCTGAAACCATCCCGCCGGCAGCTCCTGCCACACCGGCAGAACCGGCGCCGGCCGCTCCGGCTGTACGGGTGGCTCCGCTACCACCGGTGACGCCGAGAGACGCTGCCCCCCCCCTGCAGCCCGCAGCAGTAACCATGACAGAGCACGCCGCGCCGAAA
>DCNF01000038.1:1155-1488 GCA_002322035.1 Geobacter sp. UBA1603 | reverse complement strand
CATCTCCTGCTGTACAGGCAGCGCCCACGCCGAAACCGGTCACCGCTCCCCGCCCGCAGAAGCCCCGGGGCCCAGCCCTTCAAGCGGTCACCGCCACCGCCGATGGTATCCGGATTGATCTGGCCGACATGAAAGACAAACCGGTGGTGCTGCGCGAAACAAAAAACCGGCGGCTGATCATCCAGCTGCCGGGTGCGGTCAGCACCTTTGGTGATGCCACCCTGACCTTGAACACGCTCGGCTTCGAACGGGCCCGCGTTGCGAGGCACAACGACGGGACCTGGGTAGTCCTGCATGCCTCTGCAGCCGAGTTCCCCCGGGTTGAACCCCGTT
>DCNF01000038.1:0-1087 GCA_002322035.1 Geobacter sp. UBA1603 | reverse complement strand
GCAGCGGCACCGCCCCCTCCTCCACCGCCCGAGCCCGTAGCAGCACTCCCAGAACCACGTTTCGTACCGGCAGTAACATCAGCTGACCAGCCACCGGCCCGGGTGGCGGCGCCTGAAAAAGCACCCCTTCAGCGGCTGGCAGCACCGGCACAACCGGCTTCCGCCCCTGAATCTCCCCGGATCACCGAATTCCGTCCACAGCTCGCCTCACGTGCTGCCGACAGCGAAGAACAGTCCCTCTACCGCTCTGGTGTTGCCGCCTACAAAGCCGGCAACTGTAGTGACGCGATCCGTCTCCTCTCCCGCTTTATCGCTGCCTACCCCGATTCCTACTTTGCCCAGGACGCCGCAATCTACCGCAGCGACTGCCAGGAGCGCTAGGGACTGAACCTGGCTCACAGGTCATCCCCGGTCGTTGTCATCACCAGCCGGCCATGCTTCACCCCCTTCACGCTGATCAATTCATGGGCGATCTTTTTTATTTCACGCACTTTTCCCCTGACCACGAGCACTTCAAGACAGTTATGGGCATCAAGGTGTATATGAAGTGCAGAAATGATCTGGTGATGGTGTGAATGCTGGTGGTCTGTCAGTTTGTCCGACAGGTCCCTTACATGGTGATTGTAAACCAGCGTCACCGTTCCGACCGCCTGCTGGTTTTCAGACCCGAGGCGTTCTTCGACCAGTGAAGCCCTGATAAGGTCCCGGATCGCCTCCGAGCGGTTCATGTAGCTTTTCTGTTCGATCAGCTGATCGAAACTCTCCAATAGCTTTTCATCCAACGAAATTCCGAATCTGACGGTATTCCCCATGGTAGCACCCCTCGCAGACATCTCAAGAATCTAGTGTGAGTCCGGATAGTAGTTAATATTTTGCCAAATTGATACAACCCCAATTTCGATTGTACGATTTTTTTTTTCGTGTTACATATTGCACACCCTATTGAAATTTGTTGCACTTTTTTTGCCGATGCACATGCCGCCTGAAAGGATGATATAAGTATGGGCCTACCGAGACTGGTCTCTACCGCCGCTACCATGCTGCTGATCCTCTCCGCCAGCCCAGCTCGTGCCGCCCATCCGTTGAT
>DCNF01000064.1 GCA_002322035.1 Geobacter sp. UBA1603 | reverse complement strand
ATGCAGCCGTGGGGGCAGGTATCGTAGCGGCCAATGTCGGTGCTTTCGCTGCAGCCGCACTCTTCTCGTGTCCCCCGTGCACCTGCTCGACCGCAGGAGGGATAGAGCTGCTCAAGGAGTTCGCCGTCGATACAGTGGGCCTTGCGGATCCTCGGGTCGGCCAGCAGGTAGTCACCGCAGCAGCTGTGCATACTGATACCGGACTCCTCGGCAATATCAGTAATCTTTCGAGCAAGTTCCAGTCGTTGCCCCTTCTCCGGATCGGTCACCGTGATGCCGGTCTCCCGTTCGAACCTCTTGAAGCTGCGCTCCACCTTGCCGTACCTGGCGGCGAAGCTGAAGCAGCAGCGGGTGACGTGCCCGGCCAACTGCTCAACCAGTTGCCGGAAGCGGGTGACATGGTACACCTCATCGGTAATGGATGAGATAACGATCGGGTCATAGCGCCAGGTGATGTGATCAGGGCTGAAAAGGGCACTGAGCTCCCTAAGGCTCGTCACCGCCTCGTCCGGCGCGACCAGGTTGCACTCGAATTGAAGCGGCATCCCGGTGATGGTGAAGTTGAACATCGCCGGGATGTCACGCTCGCGAATCGCGGCCAAGTGCTTCAGAAATGGTCCGTAGTTTTTAGACCAGAAAACGAACGCCCTGACATCCTCCGGCTTGAGTGATGTTATGATCCTCTGTCCACCGAACGGGTTCTCCCAGCCAGCGAACCCCGCATTAAGGCGTCGTATGAACCAGTCGCCGTAGAAGGCAGGGATATCGGTACGGCGGGAGACGGATATGATCTTTTTTACCAGCTTCATGTCTGCACTACTCTATGTACTTACCGCTTCTGGTACCACCGCGTTCAGCCGCTCGATAATCTTGCCGGAGACCTTGCCAAACTTAACGGCCTGATTGGCCTTGATCTTGTCTATCTTACGGGCGCTGGTGGGAAATTTGTCTGCCGAGATGACCAGTGGCTTACCCTTTGATGGGGATATGGTCAGAGTCTGCCGGCCTTTGTCGAGGTGGACGCGGGTGACTGAGCGGTAGTAGACGATCTGGTCACCGAGGATCAGGTAGCGCGAGGCGACCACCAGAGGTTTGGATATACCGGAGCGCTTGATGTGGATGACGATGCCGAGCGGTGCAAGTAAGAGGAAGAAGCCCCAGGGGGCAAAGGCAGATCCAAGCATCACAGCCAAGAACCCGGAGATGACGGCAGCCGCAATGAGCACGTTTAACCGGTTGTCGAGTTTGTAGCTATACACGGCGGCAGTGTTGGATTCCATTCGGCCTCCTCTTGCAACCTGATGATCAGATGCCGTGCTTTCGAACAGTGAAGGAGGACGAATACCCGTTGACCAGGTCCTGCACCTGGCGTTTCATTCCACGCTTCCACGGCCCGACCGCTACCAGCCGAAGATTGCCCGGTTCGAAGAGTAGTCGGGCGGTTGCCTGTAGCCCTTCGGCTGTGACATCAGCCGCGGCACGACAATCATCCTCGATACTCCGCACAAATCCCATCAACTCGCCCCAGCCGTAGCGGCCGGTCATGTCGTAGGCCGAGTCACGACTGTACTCCAGATCATAGATGTAGGAGCGCCTGACCCGTTCCAGCTCGTCGGCCGGCACCGGTTCTGCCGCAATCCGCTTTAGTTCGCCCAGTACTCCTTCAACCGCCTGGGCCAGCGTTTCGGGTGCCGTTGACAGGTCGAAGGCGATGCATCCGGTCTCGTCGTAGGCCCCGATGGCACCTTCCACCGAGTAGATGATACCAAGCGTCTCGCGCAGCAGCAGGTGCAGGCGCGAACTGCCGCCACCGGCAAGAATCCGCCGCAGCAGGCGAACCTCCATGTGGCGTGGGTCGCCCCGGTGCAGGCCAAGAAAAGCAATCTGGAGTCCCATCTGGCTGTCGGAATCCTGAACCAGCTTCAGCACCGGCCGGCCGGCTGATGATTGGACAAAGAGCCTACTCCCGGGAGTTGATCCTTCCTTCCAGTCCCCAAAGGCCGAGCGGGCGGCGGCGAACACCTCGTGGCTGCGCAGCGGGCCGGACACCGCCAGGACGGTGTTGGAGGGTACATAATAGGCTGCGTGGTGCCGCTGCAGATCATCGAGAGTGGTGGCGGCGATGCTGTCGAGGGTACCGATGGTTGGCATCCCCAGCGGGTGTCGGGGCCAGAGCAGCCGGCTGACGATGGTATCCGGATTGGTCTCGATCTCCTCTTCGTTCAGGTCCTCACGGGCCTCTTCGGCGATGATCCTCTTCTCGATGTCCACCCCGTTGAAGGCCGGGCGCATCAGCATCGAGGCGAAAATCTCCATTCCCCTGGCCACATGGTCTGGATGGACTCGTGAGTAGTAGCAGGTTGATTCGGCGTCAGTAGCAGCGTTGGGAGCCCCGCCAATGTCCTCGAATGCGGCTTCTATATCAAGCGACGAAGAAAAGTCAGCAGTGCCCCTGAAAAGGATGTGTTCCAGCACATGTGAGAGCCCCTCCCGGCCGTGAGGATCGTTGCGGCCGCCGACTTTCAGGAATACCGCCAATTCGGCCGAGTGGAGGTGCGGCATTTCTACGCAGACCACCCGCAGCCCATTCTCCATGGTATGCAGAAAAGAACGGATCATGCCAGTGCCTCCTTAATCAGAGCGACCCGTTCGCGATATCCCGCAATGGTCAGCCGCTGTTCCTCATGGGGTTCTGCCCAGATCGGGCGGGGCCAGAGAGGGTCGTCGGTGAAGCGGGGGATCAGGTGCCAGTGCATATGCGGCACCATGTTGCCGAGCAGTTCGTAGTTGAGCTTTGCAGGGGAAAAAACGTCGTACAGGGCGGCAGCAACCCGGGAAACCTCGTCCATCAGTTCCGAACGGTGTGCCCGCTCGAGATGGAAGAGCTCGGTGACGTGCTGCTTTGTGAAGAGCAGGGTGTAACCGGGGAAAAACTGGTCCCGGTTCAGGGTAACATAGGAATGATCCAGTTCAATTATACGCAGGTCACTGTCATCATTCCAGCGCCGGCACATGGAACATGTGGCTGTCATTCATACCTCAGGGCGTCGATGGGATTGAGCCCGGCCGCTTTACGGGCCGGATAGAAGCCGAAAAAGATCCCGACTGCGGCAGAGAAGAAAAAAGCAATCGTTACTGACTGGATTGAGATCAGCGTCGGCCAGGAGAGGATTCGGGAGACAACGGTGGCGCCACCGGCTCCCAGAGTTATGCCGATTACACCGCCGATCATGGTCAGAAGCACCGCTTCGGTCATGAACTGCAGCAGGATGTCGTTCCGGCGGGCTCCGATGGCCATGCGGATACCTATTTCTCTGGTGCGCTCGGTGACCGATACCAGCATGATGTTCATGATGCCTATACCGCCGACGACCAGCGAAATCGAGGCGACCGCGCCGAGCAGAAGCGACATGGCCTTTGATGACTGCTCAGCCACCGCCAGGATCTCTGACAGGTTACGGGTGGAGTAATCCGGCTCTTTGCCGTTGGTGATCCGGTGGCGCTGATTCAGGAGCGCCTGGATCTCCTCCTCGGCCCGGCTGAGCAGTGCCTGGTTTCTGGCCTTGACCATCACTGCGCCAACGGTGTTGGGGAGCTGCGACTTGACCAGGTTGCGCTGGGCGGTGCGCAGGGGCACGAAGATGGCGTCATCCTGGTCCTGCCCCTGCGGGGATTGCCCCTTGCGGTCGAGAAGACCGATGACGGTGAAGGGAACTTTTTTGATGCGGATGATCTTGCCGACCGGGTCCCCGGAGCCAAACAGGTTTTCCGAGACGGTCTGGCCCAGCAGGCAGACCTTGGCGGCTCCGTCCTGGTCCTGCTGACTGATGGAGCGGCCGCTCACCACTCCCCACTCGCGGATGTCGAACAGCTCCGGGGTGGTGCCCATGATGATGGTTGACCAGTTCATGTTGCCGTAGACCACCAGACCGCTGCTGCGTACGGTGGGGGCGGCCGACTCAATTGAGGGACACTCATTCATGATCGCCTTGACATCGTCTCCGGTCAGGGTCTGTGCTCCTCCGAACCCGGAGCGAAGACCGCCGCTGGTTGTGGAACCGGGAAGAATCAGGATGATGTTGCTGCCGATGCTGGCGATCTGTTGAGAGATGACGTAGCTGGCGCCGGAACCGACTGCCATCATGGCTATTACCGCCGCGATGCCGATGATGATGCCGAGCATGGTCAGGAATGAGCGCATCTTGTTGGTACGCAGGGCTCTGAGGGCTATTTTGAGGGTTTGCAGAAAGTCCATGGTCAACGGATCCGGTAAAAGTGACGTGTGCTGTCAATAGT
>DCNF01000080.1:483-5999 GCA_002322035.1 Geobacter sp. UBA1603 | reverse complement strand
ATCGAGGTCGAGGCCAACACCCTCTCCGGCAAGCGAAAATCCTACACCGGGGATTTTACCATCGACGAGAAAGCCAAGAGCGCCGCCCTTACCGAGCAGGGTGTACTCAAGGTCGAAAAACTCCTCAAGGTAGACAACCTCTACGATCCGCGCAACATCGAAATTCTGCACCATGTCAACCAGGCCCTGCGTGCCCACGCCATGTACAAACGCGACGTTGACTATGTGGTGAAAGACGGCGAGGTTATGATCGTCGACGAGTTTACCGGCCGACTCATGCCGGGCCGCCGCTGGTCAGACGGACTGCACCAGGCCATCGAGGCCAAGGAGAAGGTCCAGATCGAGAACGAGAACCAGACCCTGGCGACAATCACATTCCAGAACTACTTCCGCATGTACGCCAAACTTTCCGGCATGACCGGCACCGCCGACACCGAAGCGGAAGAGTTCCACAAAATCTACAAGCTCGACGTAACCGTCATCCCCACGAACCGACCGCTATTGCGCCCCGACTTCCCTGACGTGATCTACAAGACTGAAAGCGAGAAATTCGCCGCCGTCATCGAGGATATCAAGGAGCACTACGCCAAAGGCCAGCCCTGCCTGGTCGGTACGATCTCGATTGAAAAATCAGAAGTGCTTTCGGCACTCCTGCTTAAACATGGCATCCCACACAACGTCCTTAACGCCAAACAGCACGAGCGTGAGGCGGAGATCGTCGCCCAGGCAGGGCGTAAGGGAGCCATCACGATTGCCACCAACATGGCCGGCCGCGGTACCGACATTGTGCTGGGCGGAAACCCTGAAGGCCTGTTGAAACAGTGGAAAATCGCAAACCCGGAGGCCAGCGAAGAACAGATCAGGACAATGCTGGATACATTTAAAGCCCAGTGTGCGGCAGAGCATGATGAGGTTGTCAACCTGGGCGGCCTGCACATCCTCGGTACCGAACGCCACGAGTCCCGCCGCATCGACAACCAGCTGCGTGGCCGTTCCGGCCGCCAGGGGGATCCCGGCGAAAGCCGCTTCTACATGGCGCTCGACGACGATCTGCTGCGGATCTTCGGTTCCGACCGGGTGGCGTTCATCATGGAGAAGCTGAAGATGCCCGAAGGCGAGCCGATCGAGCACGGCATGATCTCGAAGGCCGTCGAGAACGCGCAGAAGAAGGTGGAGGCGCACAACTTCGAGATCCGCAAGCATCTCATCGATTATGACGATGTCATGAACAAGCAGCGTGAGGTGATCTACACCCAGCGTCGCGAGATTCTGGCGGGGCAGGAGATCCGCGAAAGTTTCACCGAGATGCTCGACGAGACCATTGAAGAGATTGTGTCGTCGTTCTGTGTCGACAAGGTTGCCGCATCCGAATGGGATCTGCAGGGGCTCACCGACACGGTGTACCGATGCTTTAACCTTCAGCTTGACCTGCCGCGCGAGGTGCTGGGGCGCCTGACCCCGACCAATTTCCGCGACACCCTCAAAGAGCAGGCCTACAGCATTCTCAAAGCCAAAACGGAAGAGCTGGGCGATGAGTTGATGGACCACCTGATCAAGGTAATGATGCTCCAGGCCATCGACACCCACTGGAAGGACCACCTGCTCAACATCGATCATCTCAAGGAAGGCATCGGCCTGCGTGGCTACGGCCAGAAGGATCCCAAGCAGGAATACAAGAAAGAGGCCTACAATCTCTTTATGCAGATGATTATCCGCATCCGCGAGGAGGTCGTCGAGCGGATTTACTGGGTTCAGGTCGACAAGGGGGGCGAGGAGATCGAAGAGTTGGAAGAAGAACAGCGCAACCGCACGATGGTATTCAACCTGGCCGGCGATGCCAATCGCCCGGGAGAACCTGCCAAAAGCCAGAAGGTTGCCGGACGCAACGATCCCTGCCCCTGCGGCAGCGGAAAAAAATATAAGAAATGCTGCGGGAAATAACTATGGATATCAAGGGATTCCAGTTCTCCGCCGTCGAGGCGGCCATCAAGAAACCGGGACGCAAGGACCTGGCCCTGATCTACTCGGAAGTGCCGGCCCAAGCATGCGCCATGTTTACTGTCAATGCCGTCAAGGCCGCACCGGTACTGCTCTCGATGGAGCGCATCACCAACGGCTCGGCACAGGCATTGGTGGTCAACAGCGGAAATGCCAATGCTTGCACCGGGGAAGCGGGTATGGAGGCAGCCCGTGGGACCTCGCGCCTTGTATCGGAAGGGCTCGGTGTTGCCGACGAATTGGTTCAGGTGTCGTCCACCGGAGTGATCGGCGTGCAGATGCCATTTGAACGTATCCGGGCAGCAGTTCCAGCGCTGCTGGAAGGGCTCAGCAGCGGGACGCTCGACGACGTGGCCCAGGCGATCATGACCACCGATACCTTCCCCAAGATGGAGGCGCGCGGCGGAGAGGCGGGGGGGATCAGCTATACCGTTGCCGGAATTGCCAAAGGTGCCGGCATGATCATGCCCAACATGGCCACCATGCTGGCCTTCATCATTTCCGACGCCGCTGTTGAGAACAGCACCCTGGACGAAACATTCCGCCGTGCCGTCAATGCATCTTTCAACGCCATTACCGTCGACGGCGACATGTCCACCAACGACACCTGTCTGGTCATGGCCAACGGAGCGGCCGGGAACCCCGCCATCAGCGCGGGAACCCCGGAGTCGGCGCAGTTCGAAGCGATCCTCGGCGAGGTGCTGCTTTCGCTGGCCAAGCAGATCGTCAGGGACGGTGAAGGGGCCACCAAGTTTGTCGAGATCAGAGTCACCGGCGCCAGAAGCGATGCCGATGCCAGGACAGCTGCCATGGCAATTGCCAATTCAAGCCTGGTAAAGACCGCATTCTTCGGCCAGGACGCCAACTGGGGGCGTATTTTTGCTGCCGTCGGTTACTCGGGAGCCGAAGTCGACCAAAGACGGCTGTCGCTCCGTTTCGACGATGTCCTGATGGCCGAGCATGGAATCTTTGCCGGCGGCGATGCCGAGGCGCTGGGGACCCAGGTGCTCCGCAAGAAGGAGTTTACCGTCACCGTCGATCTCGGTCTTTCCAGCGGGAAAGCAACGGTGTACACATCAGATCTTTCCCATGAATACGTCAGCATCAACGCCGACTATCGAACCTGACCCCGGCAGCATGAGACGACTTTCCCATCCCGGGCGGCTCCACAGCCGCCTTTTTCAGGTTTTCCGATAATGCATCCATTTCTCTCTTCCGGCCCGAGGTCTCGGCTGGCACCAGTCAGGCAAAGCGCACAAGCCAGCCGTTCCACATGGCAACGACAAAACGCGCAGCTGAACATCCTGTCATGGGCCGGTTGCCTGCGCATGCTGCCTCCGATTCTTACTGCGGTTTGCCTGACGTTATACGGGGCCATCCGGCCTGCAGCCGCTGACGAGCTCATGGATGCCGGACGGGCCGTCAGCATTGACCTGCTGCTCGACAGTGCCATCCGGCGCAACATGATCGACGGTGGGGTTGTTGTGATTGGAAACCGGTCCGGCGTATTGTTTCGCACCGCCCGCGGCGGATATACATCAGCGGAGGGCTTTACCACTGTCAACGAACGGACGCTGTTTGACATCGCTTCGCTGACCAAGGTTGTCGCTACGGCCCCGGCCATCATGAAACTGCTCGAGAATGGCCGGATTTCCCTGGTCGATCCGATAACACGCTGGTTCCCCGAGCTTGAAGGAAGCGGTCGCGAAGAGGTTACACTCCTCAACCTGCTGACCCACACGTCAGGCTTTGATGACATTAGCCTGCCGGCAGATTCTCCTCTGGTATCGGCAATCCAGAAGACCGCCACCTACCCCGCCTGGAAACAGCCGGGCGATCGATTCAGATATGCCGACATCAACTTCATCCTGTTAGGCGAACTTGTCCAGCGGGCCACCGGCAAGCCCTTTGACCTGTTTTGCCGGGAACAGATTCACGCCCCCCTGGGAATGGCAGACACCCAGTTCCTGCCTCAGCATTCCGCTGAACAGATTGCACCGACCATCGGAGCGACCGGTGAGGCCCAGACCGGCATCGTTCAGGATGAAAACGCGCGACGCATGGGTGGCATTGCCGGACACGCCGGACTGTTCAGCAGCGCTTCAGACCTCTCCCGCTTTGCCACAATGATCCTGAACAGCGGAACAAGCCGCCAGGAACAGATATTCAACGAGCGAACCGTCTCCCAGATGACCGCACCCTATTTTTCCGCCAACGGCACGATCATTCGCGGACTGGGCTGGGATATCTCATCACCCTTCTCATCTCCCCGGGGCAGCAGTTTCTCGGACATGTCGTTCGGCCATACCGGTTACAGCGGTTCGTCGATCTGGATTGACCCTGAACGAGATCTGTATGTGATCGTGCTGACCATTCGTCGCGATTATCGTGACATTCGCCAGTTCAGCCGCCTGCGCAGCGGCATTTCTACCATCGCCGCTTCTGTCTTCTCCCGCCCCCGCGACATCGATCAGCTCGTCGAACTTACCATAACCCCCGGTGAAAACCGGCTTATACCTTGACACGCTACGACCGCTATGGTAGTTTTTTCAGACTTTTACCCTCATCAGCATGATCCTGCCAAGGAGGAACAGATGAGCATCAACATATTGCTTGCCGATGACAGCATTACCATTCAGAAGGTAATCGGCATCATCTTCGGCGGGGAAGACTATTCCCTCACCGTGGTTGACAACGGCAAGGCTGCCGTCGAAAAGGCACGGGAACTGCTTCCTGACGTGCTGCTCATCGATGCCCTCATGCCTGGAATGAACGGCTATGAGGTCTGTGAAGCCATACGGTCGATTCCTTCTCTGGCAACAAAACCGATTCTTCTGTTAACCGGCTCCTTCGAGCCCTTTGACGAGGCAAAAGCACGAAGCTGCGGAGCGGACGATTTTATCGCCAAACCTTTTGAATCCCAGCAGATCGTTTCCAAGGTAAAAGAACTGTTCGAGGCTGGAGCCAGCCGCGCTGCTGTTGCGCCAGTCGTTGCCCCTGCTGTCGAACCGGCATCCCCCGCGGCAACTCTCCAGCCTGCGGCCGTCGAAGAATCGGCATGGTCCGCCGCCCCGGCTGAAGTGCTGAATGCGGTCCCGGCACCTCCGGCACCAGAAACGGCGCCGGCTCTTCAGCCTGCCGACATCTGGGGGGCATTCACCCCCGCCGAACCGCCGCCGACACCGCCAGTAGTTCCATCCAGCTTCAGCGAACCGGACGTTTTTGCCATGGTCAGCGAAGAGCCTGATGCCCAGATGGCTCCCGCTGTAAACGGGCTGAACACTCGGCCCACCATCGGCTCGCACTGGGTCCCGGTTGAGGAGCAGACCTTTGAGTTCCAGGAAGAAGCCGTTGCCGAGCTTCCCCCGGCCGTTTTCAGCGAGCCCTCTGCCGCAGAACCCGCCGCCTTCGGCGACATCGCTTTTGAACAGGACCTGCCCACAACACCGGCATCAATTCCCGAGCCGGTGCAACCGCTTACTGACACCCCGACTGCTCCTGCCGCACCTGCCTTTGAA
>DCNF01000080.1:0-446 GCA_002322035.1 Geobacter sp. UBA1603 | reverse complement strand
CTCCGATCTTTGAAACGCCGTCGTTTGAGTCTCCTTCGTTCGATGCCCCGGTTTTAGAGGAATCGGCACCCGTTGCACCGGCAGCTCCAGCCTTTGTCCCGGAGCCAGCAGCGCCTGCGGCTGTTGCGGCTGTGGCTGCAGCGGCACCTGTCGCCCTCACCGAAGAACAGCTCAAGGCCGCCCTGGCAGGCGTATCCAAAGATGTCATCGAACGGATCGTCTGGGAGGTTGTGCCCGATCTGGCTGAGACGCTCATCCGCGACGCGATCCGTAAAATCAGGGAAGGGATCTAACCATCCCCTGCAGCGACACACCGACAAAGGGGATGGCAACATCCCCTTTTTTCATGGAGGAATCTAGATGATCAGACAAGCGATCGCCAAAATCGTAGAGCGGGAAAACCTGACGGAAGGAGAGATGGTTGAGGTCATGAACCAGATCATGTC
>DCNF01000066.1:31341-35240 GCA_002322035.1 Geobacter sp. UBA1603 | reverse complement strand
TCTGGAGGAGTTGGCTGGGACTATATTTGCCGATGGTCTGCTGATTGTTGATCGGGGCGGGACGGCACCGCGCATTCCGGGATATGCATATGTGGAGTTGTCTAGGCATGCAGAGGGGAATACGGATCGTGAAATGGAGATGCTACAGAATGTCTGTGACCGGCATGAAGCAGATCTGTTTGTCTCAACGTGGCATACAGTGCCGCAGCAGACCCCGTCTTTGCTGCTGATTCATGATATGCTGCCGGAATTGTTGCTGGGTGAACAGTGCCTGCAAGAGGCCCGCTGGCGAGAAAAACGGATGGCTATCGAGCATGCTTCAGCATACCTGTCTGTATCGGCAAATTCCACCCATGATCTGTTGAAGTTCTATCCCTCGGCGGCTGCAAAGCCGGTGCAGATCATGCATAATGGNNTACTTCAAAGCCAGTGCAGGTTATGCATAACGGCGTATCAAAGCTCTTTGCGCCAGCCGGTGCAGATCGAGTTATCGATTTTCGAGCAAGATTCGGTATTGATAAATCGTATTATATTTTTGTCGGGCCGCGAGTATGGTACAAAAATTTTAAAATCCTTCTCGATGCGTATGAAATATTGCCCGATGCAGCTTCCTGCTGCATACTTTCTACAGGTGGCGAATCACTTGAATCCGAGTTTGCAGGCCATCCGTCGGCGGGTGCAGTACGTGTGCTTGGTCGACTGTCGGATGAGGATTTGGTTGTGGCCTATAGTGCGCGATTGCGCTCGTCTACCCTTCCCAATGTGAGGGATTCGGGCTGCCTGTGCTGGAGGCTATGGCGTGTGGATGTCCGGTTGTCGCCAGTACGGCCCCGGCAATAGCTGAAGTTGCCGGTGATGCCGCCATACTGGTTCCAAGTGAGGACGCAGCCGGATTTGCGGCGGCAATGCGGAGAATGCGTGACCCAGCCGTAAAAGCGAATTATGCCAGAAAGGGACTCGAGAGAGCGACTTTCTTTTCCTGGCGCCATGCCGCGTCGATGTTTGTTAAGGCCGTGTGCGGTGTGATCGGGGGAGAGATGGGGCGGGATAATGTGTATCTGGAGAAAAAGCTTGACAAGGAATAGCATGAAAAAAACACATGAATATCTGGATAGTTGGTCGTTACTTGCTGAGATCCCGTCCGGGAATGAGGCTCATGCAGAACTACTTCGCCGTGCAGCGCTGGATATTTGTGCACAAGATGTACCGGGAAACTTCGTTGTCTTATCACAGGAAGATGCTGTTGCAATTATGCTTGCCAGCGTTATCAGTAAACATACGAGACAGATGCGTATATTGTTTCTGCCAAACGCAGTGCTGGAAAAGTGCGCTGAAAACCTGGGCAGATATAATGGAGCCTTCAGCGTCAGGAGTCTGGACGGGCTGTTGACAGAAAAACAGAATGCCAGAAACTGGCTGGGAAAAGTGGCATTCCTTCATGTTGCCGGAGTTAGCCAAGCTGAATTTTGCCTTGAATTGTTAGAGAGACAGTTGTCTGGTCAGGCGGTTGTCATGCTTGAAACCGTTCGCCCCATTGATCTCAAATGCGAGGGCAGGCTTGAAACAGTGGTGCACCAGCATGAAAGCGGAATACAGATGCTGAAATACTGCAAGGCAGCTGTTTCAAATAATGCTATTCCGTCAGATTTGATAGCGGAGTTCTGGGAGGATGATCCGGTCAAGAGGGGCATACTCACACTGATGTCTGACAATGAGCGTTTCCAGCTATATTTTGCGGTCAGGCGGCTATTGCCGTTAAACAGTCATCTCATACGCTTTATTGAGATAGGCTCCTTTCAGGGGGGCACATTCTATGAAATCTGCCGGGCATTGCAAAGACAGGCCTTGCTGTTTCAGGGAATTTCGATCGAACCGGAACTGGACAGTTCTCTTGATGGAGTGCTCCGTTTGTTCGAGGGGAGTATCGTACACCTGCGAATGATGTCTGGCCAGGCTGTGCCAATGCTGGCCGGCTACCTTGAAGGAGGTGTATTGCCGGAATTGATGCTGATTGATGGTGATCACCGCTATGCTGGGGTCTACAGCGATGTATGCAATTATTATCCTTTGCTAGCACCGGGTGGACTCCTGTTGTTTCATGACTATTTACCCCCGGTTAATGAGGAGAACCAAGAATTTATTAAACAAAGAACAGGTGGGCAGTCGGGTGTCGGCGAAGTCTGCCGCGAACTTGTCGAACAAGAACTCGGACTGATTCCCATTGAATTACCGTTGCTTTATCCGGAAGACCCTGTGCAGACGATGGCTTACCAGCCAATTATACCCGGCGTATTTTCTACGTTGCGGGCCTACAGGAAACCGTATGGTCATGGGAGTAGAGCGTAATGCAGGTTGAATCTTCACAACGCGGTGCGTTGTATATGGTCTGGGGGCATTCCCACGACAAGCTGCTGGAACGTTCGATTGCTTCCCTGAATCAGTATCATCCAGAGTTGCCGGTGCATATCCACAGGATTCCAGGAGCGGAAGATCAGAGCGGCTCGGCGGCAATGTTTCTGGCCAAAGCGGCAATGGCCAGCATATCGCCATTTGAGAGTACAGTGTACCTGGATGCCGATACGGTTGTGATGGGTAACTTGAATTTTGGTTTTGAAAAGGCTGAGCAGTTTGGGCTGGCGTGTGCTATTTGCGAGTGCCCCTGGGCCAGACGATATGGTGGCCTTACGCAGATGGGCGACCTGATTGAGTATAACACCGGAGTACTTTTTTATACCAGCAAAGCCAGGTCTCTGTTTTACCTGTGGGAAAAATTGGTTCGGACAGTCGATTCAGCTGTGCGGTACCTGGACAACGGTGTTGAAAAGGTGATGGAGCACAATGATCAGGCTGCTTTTGCACGAGCGGTGGATATGGCCGGAGTTAATCCGTTTGTGCTCCCCCTCAACTGGAATTTTCGCCCCAGGTGGCACCGCTGTTTTTTTGGGCCGATCAGAATCTGGCATGACGTGATTCCGCCTTCAGAAGATATTACCAGGATAAATACTCATTATACAGAGAATCCTCAAACCATCTATTTTGATGTGAAACTTGGTTAAGATGAATGATTTGCCAGTACATTTTCTGACAATTGTCCAAAACGGAGAGCCGTTTATCCGCTACCACATTAATGTGTTGCGCCGGTTGCCGTTTCGCTGGCACTGGCATATCGTTGAAGGGGTTGCTGATCTAAAACATGATTCAGCCTGGGCGCTTCATTATGGCGGTAAGATTGCCGACTGCCTGCATGAAAACGGCTTGAGCAATGATGGCACAACCACATATCTGGATCAGCTCTCAAAGCTGTTTCCGGAAAATGTCTCCCTGTACCGCCCGCAACTGGGGACATTTTGGGACGGAAAGCAGGAGATGGTTAATGCCCCTCTTTCTGAAATCAGAGAGGATTGCCTGTTATGGCAGATTGACGCTGACGAGTTCTGGACTCTGGAGCAGTTGGTGGAGGGACGGCGGCTTTTTGAAGAAAATCCTGACCGTACCGCAGCATGGTATTTCTGCCATTTTTTCGTCGGCCCAGACCTTGTTGTTCAGGATGATGCGTCATCAAGCCATAGGCTTAACGCCGGTTGGCTGCGCACCTGGCGTTATTCCCCTGGTTGCCGCTGGGCTGCCCACGAACCTCCACTGCTCCTCAAACCTTGTCCGGATGGGGGGGCTGTGGAGTTGGGAAAGGCAAATCCTTTTTATTGCGAAGAAACCAGAGACCGTGGGTTGGTATTTCAGCATAAAGCCTATGTCATACCGAAACAACTTCAGTTCAAGGAACTGTACTATGGTTACAGGGGGGCCACCAGTAACTGGTTTCTACTCCAGAAGCAGAAAATATTGCCAGTTCTGTTGAAGGAGTTCTTCCCGTGGCCATTTATCGGCAATGATACCAAGGC
>DCNF01000066.1:18180-31244 GCA_002322035.1 Geobacter sp. UBA1603 | reverse complement strand
GGTGATTGATATTCAGCGAGACATTTCAAAACTGGGGCATTTTTTGGACAGGCTGGCAGAGGATGTATATCCGGAAATGCCCAGTCTCCTTCATTCAGAGATAACTCTCAACGCATTGCAGAAGTTGGAGGAATTTTTTCCTCTGCGAGAAGGTATGAAAGTTCTTGATGTCGGATGTGGACAGGGGCCGGCGCTTGAATATTTCCGCAACCGGCACACCGATTACCTGGGCGTGACTCTTGGAGAGGAGGATATTGCGGCCTGTCGGGCCAAGGGCTACCGGGTTGAAAAAATGGACCAGTCTTTTCTGGAAGTCGCTGACAACAGCCAAGACCTAGTCTGGGCCAGACATGTGATCGAGCACAGCATTTTCCCTTTATATACGCTGTGTGAATTCAACCGGGTGCTGCACCCCGGCGGCATACTCTACCTGGAAATTCCGGCTCCCGAAACGGCGTGCCACCATGAGCGTAATCCAAACCATTATAGTGTGCTGCCTAAAGGGAGTTGGCGCTCGCTGCTGGAGCGTAGTGGCTTCCGGATTCTGTGCGATGCGGATTATTCATTTGAGGTCCCGGCCGGCCCAGATGTGTATTGGGGGTTTTTCTGCCGCAAGGTTGAGGATGATCACTAACCATGCTATCGGACCAGACATGCTTAGATAATCTGGCAGGAAAAACATTGATTCTGGAGTTACCTGCAGATATCCGCGATACGGTACTCTGTGCCCGCCACCTGAAGTTGTTAGCAGGCTCCGGCGTGTGTGTGTATGTGCGCGCCTCTGACCAGGAGCGGAGCCTGCTTGCCTTGGTCAACCAGGCCATCGGCTTTTACGACCCCCGGGTGACGCCCGGTCCGGCCGACGCGCTCAGCTGCGAACTGTGCAAGCTTAGCGTACTGGCGGGGGAGACATCATTTCCGTACATGGCCGCCACCGATGCCCTCCAGGCCGCTGCAGCAGAGTTAGTGCACGACTGCGGCAAGGTTAAAATAGGGATATGCCTGGACGAGCCGGGCGACATCGCCGCCACGCTGCTGTCCGCCTTTACATTGAACCAGCTGATGAACCTGGACTTTTATATTCTCCCGGGTGTAAGCCCACCGCTGTCTGTCGCCTTGCCAGAGCAGGTTTCGTTTACGGCCGTTGCACCCGATTTGCCGGTTGACGTCTGTACCGCCGTACTGAACCGGATGGATATTGTTATTGCTAACGAAAATCTATTCGGCCATCTTGCCGGTGCTCTCGGGAAAGCTGTTTGGCTTTTGGCGTCAGGCAGTGACCAATGGCAGCGAATCAAGAAGTTTCTCAGCTCTTACCTCGGGGTTACGCTGATTGCTCACCAAAAGGAATATCTTGCCGTTGCATTGAGGCGTATTTCGTTATATCTGTACTTTGATTTTGCGGATGTTTTTACTCCGTTCAGCACGGATTGCAAAACAGACATCAACGTTGAAGTGCCCCGAATTCCAACGTTCAAGGTTTCCGATATTTCTCAGCTCGATGACATTTTGGAGATTACGGTTTCATGCCTGAACAATGTCCAGATCGAGACTACAACCGTCTGCAACCTGGCATGCCCCTACTGTCCAAACAGTATGGTTGGACGCAAACCAGCATTCATGGATGAAGACACATATTACAGGATCATCGACTCGTTAAGGGAATATGATCCTGAGTATTCAGGCACGGTATCACCGCATTTTTACGGTGAGCCATTGATAGATACTCGCCTGGAAACGTTTATTGGCTATACGAGACGCACCCTTCCCAAGGCTGCGATCGAATTGTTTACAAACGGTGAACTGCTCACAATCAGACGTTTTGTTGCTCTTAAGGAAGCAGGGGTGGACCTGTTCAGAATCTCGCAGCATACCCTGGAACCATCACCGGTGCTCATGGAAACATTGGACAGGATTGAGCGTTTCCATCCTGAATTAAATACCGTTGATTTCAGTGTGTTTCATAATCTGCCCTATAAGATGAACCGTGGGGGATTAGTGGACACTACCCCATTTCCTGAGGCTCAGACTCGTTTTCTGGCAGGCTGCTCCATTGCCCACAGGTTTTTGACTATTGACTACAGGGGCGATGCGGTGCTCTGCTGTAACGATTATCTATCGCGACATACCTTCGGAAATATTGCAGGCAGTAGTATAAGGGACATCTGGGACGGGGTTGAATATAGAAAAGTTCGCAATCTCCTTATGTACGGCTACTTGCCGTATGAAATCTGCAGAATATGCTGCGGTTTGACACCGCGAGGATGACGTAGGCATGCGAATCCTGTTCGTAATTCCACACTACTATGGCCCAGGGCCTATACAGTACGGTTCTACAGATGTCTCCCAGCGCAAACGCCGCGCGGAGTCACTGCAAACCTGTATCGCCTCTCTGCATCAGCAGTTTGGCCAGCGGCAATATCTGTTGTTGCATGACGGGCAGGCTCGAAATGTTAACCAGCAGAATATCAATATGCTGGATATTGTTATCTGCGTCACTGGAACTCACCATCTTCTGGATGACCTGGTATTGCCCCAAGATAGTTTTCGCACTCATTCTTGTGAACTTGAAGACCCACGTTTTCTTGGCTTCACAACCTATGATGTTTATCGTGAATCTGTGGACAAATATGATTGGTACTGCTATCTGGAAGATGACGTTGTAATAAATGACCCACTGTTTTTCTATAAGCTCGACTTGTTTTACACAACGGTTGCTGATGCCCGCTACCTGCTGCAACCGAGCAGATTCGAACTCGGGGCAGTCTCTGAACCTGGCAAAACCTATATAGACGGTCCGCTCTGGGCAGACAGCGCAAAATTCATGAAGGAACTGCGACTGCCCGGCTGTAAAGATGAAATCCGGATTCCTTTCGGTGAGTTCAGCTTCCGTATGACACCTGCTGAAAATCCACATTCGGGCTGTTTTTTTCTGACGCCCGCGCATCTGCTGCACATGCTTGAGCAGCCCTGGTACGGAGAGAGTGCTGTCGGATACGCCGGCCCGCTTGAAAGTGCCGCAACCATGTACATAATGACTCTGTTCCATGTATTCAAACCGGCCGATGAATGTATCTCGTTCCTTGAAGTGCACCATAACTATCAGAAATATGTGAAGGATCAGATATATGCCAAAACTAACTGATAATATTTCAGCTATGTTGGAACATGAACCAACACCTGATGAAAGAATCATGTTGAATCATTTCTCCAAGATAAACAGCCTGGTTATTGATCTTGAAGCGTTGGTATTGTACCGAATGTGTATGATGCTACCTTCACAAAAAAGGATTCTTGAAATTGGTTCCTACAGGGGCGGTTCCACAGTTGCAATCGGTCATGCTGCAATACAGAAAGATTTGCAGATTTTCTGCATTGATAAATGGTCTGAATATCACGAGCAATCCGATTTCACAAACATGGACAAAACGCAGTTGGACGATATGTGTATATTGACCGAATTCATACATAATACCTCTTTTATAAAGGACCGACTATATCTGCTGCGCGGAGATGCCAACCGGTTCAGCCATATATTGGGCAGCAGTCTTTTTTCATTTGTATTCATAGACGGAGCTCATGATTACTATTCCGTTTTTGATGACATTATATTTGCCCTGAAAGTCATTGAACCAGGCGGGTTATTATGCGGACATGATTATCATTCTGCCGGCATAGATGTAAAAAGAGCCGTCCATGATGTTATTATGAAATCTGAAACCATCTCCATTAAGGGTTTGGTTAGCAATACATCAATCTGGTATGCGGTTATAGAAGACCCGGAATATGAACTGCTGTTGGCAAAAACGATCAGAGCCATGGCAAAAGGTGACTTTAAAAAGGCTTATGACACATTAGCCAGCGGAAGCAGAAGTGTAAAGCAGACTTCCGAAGTTGATAGGATATTATCAGGTTTGGAGGCAAAACTAGTGTCCCGTTTGGTTAGTTCTTTCCAGTAATGTTTGCACTTGCTTTTGCTCTTTGAACAGACTCAATAATTGCTGCTGCGCTCTTGGTCCACTTGAACGGTTTGGCGCTGGTTGCATTGTGTGCATCAATGAAACGGTGGATTTCTTTTCGTAATGCAGTGACGCTGCTGAACACTCCACGGTAGATTGATCGCCGCTCCAGTTGGGAGAACCAGCTTTCCACCGCATTGAGCCATGAGGCGCTGGTGGGTGTGAAATGGAGTGTTATCCGGGGTTGCCCCGCTAACCACTTCTGCACCTCAGCGGTCTTATGGGTGCTGCTGTTGTCCAGGATGATGTGCAGATCAAGCTCTTTTGGCGTTGATCGCTCAATCTGCCTCAGGAAGTCAAGGAACTCCTTGGCTCTGTGCCGCTTGGTCACTCGCCCCATGACCTCGCCGGTCAAGATGTCAAACGCGGCATACAGGCTCGTGGTGCCATTACGCTTGTAATCGTGGGTGCGTCGTTCAATCTGGCCGGGCTTTAGTTGCAACATCGGTTGCGTCCGGTCAAGAGCCTGAATCTGGGTCTTCTCGTCCACCGATAAGACAATCGCGTTGTCGGGGGGGGCTCATGTAGAGCCCGACGACATCGACGACCTTGTCGGCAAACTGCGGATCGTTGCTGATCTTGAAACTTTTTATACGATGAGGCTTTAGGTCTGCAGCTTCCCAGATCTGCCGAACTTGCCAAGTGGTGATGCCGGCATACTTGGCCATGAGGCGCACACTCCAATGGGTTGCCTCATGGGGAATCCGCTCGACTGTCAGCGTCAACACCTGCTTGACCTTCTGTTCCGTGAGCTTCTTTGGCTGGCCAGAGCGCGGCAGGTCTGAAAGACCATCAAGACCGGATTCTTTAAAGCGGTTCCTCCATTTGTAGACCGCTTTGGTTGATGTGCCGGTCGAAGTGGCAATTGCTTCAACGGTTTCACCTGCGCCGCTCATAAGAACTATGCGGGCGCGCAACGCCAGGCTCTGGGCCGTTTTGGGAGACCGGAGCAATGCTTCAAGTGCTTGTCGGTCGCCAACTGTCAATTCGATTAGTTCTGTTGTGCGTGCCATGGAAGGCACTATAACACACTTGAATATATTTAGATATAACTAACCGCACAAGACACTAGTAAATTCCTGAAAGTTCGCTCCTAATTACAGTAGCCGGATCCATGGTTTATTTACATTTGAAAACGGGCAGGTGTATACATCCCCCCTAAAAGGTGTGAAATAATGTCTCATCCTGAACAGATGTTCTTTTTTGAAAATGTTAAAGCCTTTCTGCCGGATTTCTTTTGTGGTACCAAGGTGCTGGAAATAGGTTCCCTCGATGTCAATGGGACCGTCAGGGTGTTTTTTAACGACTGTGATTATACAGGGCTAGACATAGGACCTGGCCCTCAGGTGGACGTAGTCTGCAACGGTGAGGATTTTGGAACGATAGCCTGTCTGTATGATGTGGTTCTGTCAACTGAAGTGTTTGAGCATACCGCCAATTGGGACCTGATAGTGCTCAATATGATCAGGGTAATGAAACCGAACGGTATAATGTTATTTTCATGCGCCAGCAGTGGCAGCGGTCAGCATGGTACTTCACTGTTCATACCAGAGGCGGCACCCCATGTCTCCGGTGCTGCTGACTACTACCGGAATCTTATTGAAGATGATTTCAGGACAGCATTCAGGTTTGAACACTGGTTTGCTGATCATCATTTCATTTATGATCAAAACGGGTTATTTTTTGTGGGGATAGGGCGCGCTGCTGCTTGTTATAGGCAAAACCTAGAGAGCCTGAAAGTTGCCTATGGAGACTATCTGTATAAAAAGAATATTCTTGGGTTGCCGCATGTCTATATTATGAATACATTGATGCCCTCCGGGAAAGGTTAGGGCACCATGCATATACCAAAAGTATCCATTATAACGGTAATCTGCGGTCAGAATGTTGATTTCATGGGTAAATGCCTTGTGTCACTCATTGAAAACACCGATTATCCCAATTGTGAATTTATTGTTGTTTCCGATGCAGATGCTGAAATGAGGAGTTTCATATCTAAAACTGGAGAATATGATTCAGCCGTCAAATGTGTTTTTCGTAGCGCCAAGCATAGCAATTCATCAAACAGGAACCTTGGTGCATTGCATGCTGATACGAACTCGAAGTACTTTTTGTTTGCCGATTCAGATGTATTGTATTCAAACAAGCAGTGGCTGAACAAGCTTGTCAATATTGCAGAACAACACGCAGATATCGGCATTATTGGCGGCACTGATGATCAAACCTCCTGGGGACATTGTTGTTTTGTAGATGACAACTCTGGAATTCTGGTTAATGTCCTCCTGGCATGTTCGACAATACCCGACTTTCCTCTGGAATTGATGGTGATACCTGGGTGCAATATGCTGATGCGAAAAGATGTTTTCAGCAACATTGGCGGATGGGACGAAGGGTTTTTTCCGGTTTACGGGGAGGATATTGACATATGCCTGCGGGCAATCCTTGCTGGATTCAGGGTTTTTGGAATGTATAACGATGGGGTCAGGCATCTTTACAGGACTACGAATGAAAACAATTCCTGCGAACGTATTGGAAACGAAGATTCCCGCTGGCATTTGAATCTGGCGGCCATGAAAAGGCTTGCCATGAAGTATCGCGGCATCCTGCCCACAGCCTCGCTTGGATCACATCAGGAATGGATCGAATACATAGGGCGCATGCGACATATGGGGAAGTCACATCGTTTTCCCCTGGCAGAGCTGCCACCGACCATGTCAGAAGATAAGCTTAACGCTTTGTACATAAGTGCCGATCAAATAAACTCCTCGTTACCGTAGGCTCTCATATGAAACTTGACTATTACGCCATCAAACACAATACGGACAAGAGCTCTCTGCATCATGGCTATTGTCAGCATTATGAAGACGCTCTAGAGATTTATTTAAAAAGGCACCAAATGGAGTGCTTTACACTACTGGAGCTTGGCGTAAAAACTGGTAGTTCTCTGCGTATGTGTGAGTGACTATCTGGAGTTCATAGGTTTAAGTCATAAAATAGTTGGAATTGATCTGGACCCCGTTGCAATGGGCGCTGAGGATGCTGACAAAAATATTTTAGTAGAGATTGGTGACCAGGCTGATGTTAAGTTCCTTGATAGTATTGCAAAGAAATATGGGGCTTTTGATGTGATAATTGATGACGGTAGTCATGTCTGCAAGCATCAGTATGCAAGTTTTAATTGTCTTTTCGAACATCTGAAAAGCGGTGGCATATACATAGTTGAAGATGTATGTACTTCGTATTGGCCGGAATACAATGAACATGGCTCATTCTCTATGGTCGAGTTCTGCAAGACACTTGTAGATGACGTCAATTTCTTTGGAATAACAACTGGGAATACATTAGACCGGAATGAAAATGCCATTATTGAGCATATAATGAGCAATAGACTCAATATTAATACATCAATTAGTTCAATGCAGTTTTTTAACTCAACAATATTGATATATAAAAGATAATATTCTACATTATGGATTCTGGAAATATTGCTGACGCCGGAGTAAAGCTATTTGTTTATCCAGAGTTTGAGCCGCCTGTAAACAGAATCAGCAGGAATAACTCAATATCTATTTTGGTGAATACATGTCTAATTTAACAAAAGCCAACAATTATACTGTCTGGCTGTCTTATGTTGCTTTCCCCGTGACTACCGCAGTCTATCTGGAACGGGCTTTGAGGCGGTTATGCAGGACCGTGACGGTAGGCCCTGCCATGCCGCCCGAGCTGGTGGAGCAGTGGCAACTACAGAATATGAAGGCTCCCGCCGTATGCCATGACATTGAGACCGGGTTCGAGCCCGACATGATGGACGTTATGCGGCGGAATCAGAATCAACCGCGCCCTGATTTATACATCTGGGTTGAGTCTGTGCCGGGTCACAATCCGCACCATCTCTCTGCTCTGGACTGCCCGACCGCTTGCTACCTGATTGACAGTCATCTCAATCTGGAAAAACATCTGAAAAGATGCCTTGAGTTTGACCATGTATTCATCGCCCAGCGGGAGTACTTACCTACGTTCAGGGAAGTTAATCCCAAAACCTATTGGCTTCCGCTCGGATGTGATCCTGAAATCCATTGTCACTGGCCTGTTGAAAAGAGCTGCGATGTCGGTTTTGTCGGGGGTGTTTCTGCCGGGAGCAGGCGCGAAGAACTGCTGCTCAGACTTTCATCTGCGGTAAATTTGAGATACGAGCGCTGTTTCTGGAATGAAATGGCGCAACTTTTTTCCGCCTCGCGGATGGTCTTTAACAATGCGGTCAGGAATGACTTGAATATGCGTGTGTTCGAAGTCATGTCAACAGGAACGCTGCTGCTGTCCGACATGGCCAGAAACAGCGGTCAGGAGATTTTGTTTGCCGATGGCGCGGACTATGCCTGTTACCACGAAGGAAACCTGGAAGAAACAGCACGTTTTTACCTGGACAATGAACAGTTGAGGGAGCGGATAGCCAGGCGTGGGCAGCGGCTCGTCCATAATGCACATACCTACAGCCACCGGGTAGAAGACCTGCTGGCTGTTGTTTGTAACGGGAAGAGTGATACATTTTCTGCCGAGCAGTTGCGAGAACGCTCTCTTGCGGAGATGCCAACGTTCTACAATGAACTCATCTCCTCTCTTGACGCCAATAAACCTGTTCGCAGTTTTGTCATCCCGGTTCTGGACTACTCACCGGCCAGCGAATACAGCATTCTGACGCTTCTGGAGGATTTGAAAACAATTGACGGAGAGGTGATCGTTGTTTTTAACGACGCAGCAGTTGGCGAGGAGTTGAAGGGGCATCCCCGCATCACGCGCCATGCAATCATGAAACAGAATGTGGGGGTTGCCAGAGGGTGGAATGTCGGCCTGGATATGGCAGAAGCCGATACGGTTTTTATTGTCAATGCCGACGCCCACATTGAGCTGGCGGCTGTCGAGGCTTTGGAGCAGGGCTTGAAAACCCTGCCGCTGGCGGCATGTGTCGGCCCACAGGGGGCATTCGTCAACTTCTCGTTGTGTACTGACTATAGTTATTTTGATAAAGGCGGTTTTGACCGGCCGATCGAGGTTGATGCGGTATCCGGCTTTTTTTTCGCGGTGAACAGGCGGTTGATTAATGAGCAGGGTATCCGTTTCGAAAGCAGCTATACGCCCTGTTATTTTGAGGAGTGGGACATCGGCATGCAGATTCGTGTGGCCGGGTTGAAAAATTATGTGGTGCCCACATCAGCATACGACCATCACTGGAGCGGCACAATCAGGGCGCTGCGTACCATACCATACATGGGGCGGGAGGAAACTGCCGGCGAGATTCTGTCGCGCAACCGGCAGTATTTTTTAGCCAAGTGGCGGGATATTGCCAAAAAAACCGGCCGTGCCGATGTGCTGGAGAGTGGTTGGAAACGTTACATGATCAGGCACATAAAACGATTGCTGGCAGAAGGTAATAACCGTCTGGCAGCAGATCGACTCGCTTTGCTTTCGAGCCACTTTCCGGAGGATTTTGAGGTCGCGGCACTGGCGCGATATAGTGCTTTGAGTTAAAGCAGGTTTGTGGAGGGGCACGAATGGTTTCTGGCAGGCGTTTACATATCGGCGGTAGTATAAGCAAGGCGGGGTGGGAAATCTACAATATTGTCCCCAGCGAATCCGTTGATCATGTTGGAGATGCCAGGGATCTTTCACGTTTTGCAGATGAGACTTTTGACGAGTTGTATGCATCCCATGTACTGGAGCATTTCAATTATGTTGGAGAAGTCGGAGGCGCACTGACGGAGTGGAAACGTGTGCTGGTGCCCGGAGGCAAAATTTATATCAGTGTACCAAATATCGAAACGATTATAACTATCTGGTCAGATTCAAAGGCATTATCATTTGATGACAAGTTTAAATTAATGCGCGTGATTTACGGCGGCCAGATGGATGCCTATGATTATCACAAGACCGGTTTTTTCCCCGAGTTGCTTTCAAGGTATCTTTTGCACGTGGGGTTTGAGAACATAACCAGGGTGGATGGATTTGATACGTTCAAGGACAGCAGCACGATCAGATGTGATGGTGTGAATATCAGTTTGAATATCTGTGCCGAAAAACCTTTCGGAGGTTGCGGCAATATATGAATGAGAATGTTCGTGCAGGATTTAACTACATTTTCGGACTGCTGTATGCTGTAGAGCAGAAGGCTATTCCTGGTGACGAACTTTTTTTTCCATCGATAATTGGAGAAATGTTAAACTTTTATAGACGATATTGGCATCTATCTCTTGACTCTGTTTATGAAGAAGCCATGTTTTTAATAAAAAAACCTGAAGAAAGGCTTATAATGGCTGCTTATGAGGCTTTTGGAAGAAATTTACCAGAAGTTGCCCTCCGTTTGACAGAATCAGCCATCGTTATAAGCTCTGAACTTACGTACAGCGCAGAATATATTTCGTTCCTAGTCAAGAACAGAAATATGGAGCTAACCCGCCAGTTCATTGGTGATTTTGGAGAACGGTTCCCGGGTAATAGGTATTTAGAAGAAAAGTTATTTTCATGTGATGTTGCTGAAAAGTTCTGGTCGTATGATTATTATGACCTGCTTGCTGACATACAGGTAAATTATCGCCCGCGGGTTTATGTGGAAATTGGTGTTGCTACCGGCAAGTCGCTGGCGCTGGCCAGGTCAGAAACCAGGGCGCTGGGGATAGACCCTGTGTCAGCCGAAAAATCCATGTTACCGTACCATTCCCCCCAGAACTCCCCCAGCTTGTTCAAAATGACCAGCGATGATTTTTTTGCATATCGAGATGTCCCTGCTGAAATGGGAAGGGCTCATTTTGATGTTGCTTTTATCGACGGCCTCCACCATTTCGACCAAGCTTTAAGAGATTTTATCAACCTAGAGCGGTTTGCCGGGCCCAATTCCGTCATCCTGATTCATGATTGTCTGCCAATTGACCCGCGCGTGGCAACCAGAGAGCGCTCAACCGCTTTTTGGACCGGTGATGTCTGGAAAATTATCCCCTGCTTGCGGACGGTGCGACCCGATCTTGATATTATAACCCTTCCCTTGTCCCCGGCGGGCCTGGCTCTGGTACGCCGAATGGATCCGAATTCCCGTGTGCTGGCCCGGCAGTATGTCAATGTTGTTGAGCAGTTTAACGCCATGGAACTGCCGGAATCATGGGAAGAACGACGCACGCTGCTGGCAGTTGAAAAAGATCAGTCTCGGTTTTCAATTGCTGATTATGTACCCAAAGGTGGCTGGATATGAGAGTCGCCATGCCGGCCGGCAACACACATGGCTGGGGTATTGCCGGCAGCTATTTGGGTAACGAAATCGCAAAATTGCCTCCGTTGGAAGAGGTTACTCTGCACAGTGTAGCCGGACACCACTTTGCGGCGACATTCCCCGAACAATGGGATCAGATTAACATTGGCTACTGTTTTTTTGAGTCCGAAATTGTGGCATACCGCTTTATTCCAGAGGCTGCCCGGCGTTGGGATTATATAGTTGCCGGCTCATCGTGGTGTGAATACCATTTGAGGATTGCCGGGATGAATCGGGTTTCCACGATCCTGCAGGGCGTTGATGCTTCGGTGTTCTCCCCTCGCCCCCCCCGAGTTGCCGACGGCCGCTTCGTTGTCTTTTCGGGTGGTAAATTCGAATTCCGCAAAGGGCATGACCTGGTTATAGCTGCTATGAGAGTTTTTATGGAGCGGCATCCGGATGTCTGGCTGGCCTGCTCCTGGCACAACCACTGGCCCGCTTCTATCAGGACAATGGAGCAGTCGCGGATGATACATTTCAGCTATAAGGAGGTGGAGTGTCAGGAGCTTTTTTTACAGCTGTTGGCAGATAGCGGGATCCCTGTAGACAGGGTAATTCTCTACCCAGTGCTGGACAACCACCAGATGCAGCAAGCCTATGTTGCCAGTGACCTTGGCCTTTTCCCGAACCGTTGTGAGGGCGGGAACAACATGGTGATGTGTGAGTATATGGCCAGCGGCAGGCCGGTAATCGCCTCTACCATGACCGGCCACATGGATGTAATCAATTCCGGGAATGCATTTTGTCTCACCCGCTATGAGCCCGTTCTTGCCGTGCAGGACGGGGCTGCCATGGGTGTATGGTTCGAGCCTTCCGTTGATGAAACGGTGGCATTGCTCGAGCAGGCATATAACGATCGGCAGCTCCTGCTGCGTGTGGCTACTGCTGCTGGCCAATCCATGAAAGCACTTTCGTGGGTTAGGGCAGCGAAGGCGTTTCATGCCTTGGGGCTGCAACTTGTTACTGCACGGGGTAATCGTTCCATCGGTGCGGCATCGAAAGAAACTCAGCCAGAAGACGCGGACGCGCTTTTTGATGCTGGCTGCTATGTTGAGGCTGAAAGGGCTTATTCGCAGTTGTTGAAGTCAGCTCCGCTGGATCCTGATTTACATAATAATTATGGTACCGTGCTGGACCGATTAGGGCGTTATGCTGAATCAGTACTGCATTACGAAAAGGCGTTAGCCCTTCGCAGGGATTTTGTGGCGGCACGCTTTAACCTGGCGAACACACTCAAACGCATGGGAGATACCGGGCGGGCAATTACGGAGCTTGAAATAGTGGTTACCGCTGATCCTAAATTTGTGCCCGCCTGGCAGAACCTGGCTTTATGTCGGTTGGACAGTGATGATCTGCCTGGCGCAGTGAGCTGCCTGGAACGTGTGCTGACAATTGACCCGTATTGTGTCAGAAGCAATGCAGATTTAGGTGAGTTGCTCATTGAATTGAGGCGCCACCAGGCTGCTGTTGCTTGTTTTGACCGGGCATTAGAAATTGAGCCTGGCAATACTGGCGTGCTTAATTCCAAAGGTGTCGCCCTGCAATGGCTCAACGATCTTGATGGTGCAGAAGCCTGTTACCGCCGTGTTCTTGCCAGTGACCCTGACAATTCGCTGGCACTGAACAACATGGGGGCGACTATGAGGTCGCGGGCGCTGCCGGGCAAAGCGGTGGAGTACTTTGACCGCGCCCTGAGCGTAACCCCTGATGATGGGCAGATTTTATTTAATCGATCGTTGGCATTGCTTCTG
>DCNF01000066.1:14335-18141 GCA_002322035.1 Geobacter sp. UBA1603 | reverse complement strand
AGGTGATTTTACCCGAGGGTGGGAAGGGTATGAAAACCGCTTCAGGGGGACTCCGCCAGTTCCCTTGCGTCACACTGATATTCCCCGCTGGCGTGGCGAAAATCTGCAGGGTAAGCGAATTCTGGTGTGGTGCGAACAAGGATACGGGGACTCGATTCAGTTTGTGCGCTATGCGGCTTCTCTTGCCCTTGAAGGCGCGCAGGTGCTGATTGAGGCCCAGGATGAAAGGATTGGGGCTCTGCTTGCCAGGGCCAGCGGTGTATCCGTGGTTATTGCGCGGGATAGTCAGCGGTTACAGGCAGACTACCAGATCCCGCTGCTTAGCCTTCCGGGGCTCCTCGGCATGGTGCCATGCCCGCCGGCATACCTGCAGCTTGAAGCCGCCTGTGTCGATACCTGGAAGTCACGGCTGGGCAGTGATGGGGTCATGAATATCGGGCTGGCATGGGCGGGACGGCCGGCTCACGAAAACGACCGGAACCGTTCCATAGCCCCAGAGTTTTTTGAGCCGCTATCGCTGGTTACCGGTGTGCGGTTTATCAGTTTACAGTTCAGCCCGGCCAAGCAGATAGTCAGGCCTGCACTGCTCGATATGTGCACCATGGTAAATGATTTTGCAGATTCAGCTGCATTGGTCGCCGGACTTGACCTGGTTATTTCCGTGGATTCGGCGGTAGCCCACCTTGCCGGGGCATTGGGTGTGCCGGTCTGGATACTATTGCCCTATAATCCCGACTGGCGTTGGGGGTTGGGGCGGAGCGACACCCCCTGGTATTCATCTGCCCGCCTCTTCAGGCAGGCAGCTCCCTTTGAATGGCAGCCTGTCATCGCAATGGTCGTTAACGAGCTAAAAATGTTGAGCGAAGAAAAAAATCTTAAAGTATTGACGCCAGGCACCGATACCATAACTAAACGACATGGCTAGAAAGCCATCACAAACCTAGAAAGGGGAATTACCATGGCAGTCAACGACATTTCCTTGACCTCAGGCATGAGGAACAACCTCCTCCAGCTCCAGAACACAACCTCTCTTATCAACAGGACGCAGGAGCGTCTCTCAACAGGCAAACAGGTAAACTCGGCTCTTGATAACCCGACCAACTTCTTTGCCGCCCAGTCGCACATTAACCGCGCTTCTGACTTTGCCGTACGGAAAGACGGCATGGCCGAGGGCATCCAGACCGCCAAAGCTGCTGATTCCGGCATCAGTGCCATCAACTCTCTCGTTGAGGCTGCAAAAGGCCTTGCCGCAGCGGCTCTGGGCACCGCTAACACAACCGACCGGGCAACATTTGCCACCCAGTACCAGCAGTTGATCACCCAGATCAACACACTGGCAAGCGACTCCCAGTATCGCGGCACCAACCTGCTGACCGGCGCGACCCTGACCGTCAACTTCAATGAAGATGCAACATCGAAGCTGTCCGTTGTTGGCTTTACCGCCACGGCTACAGGCCTGTCGATTGCGGTACCGACAAACGTCTGGACTGGAGATGGTGACATCACTACATCGCAGATGCATTTGGCATCCGCCTCCACTCAACTGCGTACCCAGTCCAAAAACCTGGCCAACAACCTGAACATCATCACTACCCGCCAGGACTTTACCGACAACATGATCAGCACGCTCAAAACCGGTGCGGACAACCTGACCCTGGCCGATATGAACCAGGAGGGTGCCAACATGCTGATGCTGCAGACCCGCCAGTCACTTGGCACCACTGCATTGAGCCTCTCATCCCAGGCAGCACAGTCGATCTTGAGACTGTTCTAAGCGGAGTTTGTGACGCAGCGTTAAAACATGGTAAACCTGCAGGGGGGGGCTTCGGTCCTCCCCTGTTTCGTTATGGTGTAATTGCCAGGGGAGGTGCAATATGGCCGTTGATTCAGTTACAGGTGCATCAGCCACATCTTATATCCAGCAGCAGATGGCCGGTCAGGCCCGTGAAGCGGTTCAGCAGGCGACCCAAAACCCTGAAGTTGATAATCAGAACGGACTCAACCAATCGGTTCAGCAGGCTGCCAAGCCAGTCGATCAGATCCAGCTTAAGTCTGCATCTACAGTCAAAAATCTTGACACGGTCCGGGCAATCGAGATGCTGCATAAACGGCTGAACGAACAGGCCAAAGGGGTGAGGGAAACCAATGAAGGTTTGGCCCAGGCAACTGAAAAGGCTGACCAGATGCGTTCCAACCTACAGGCGATCATAAAGAGTTTTCCACCGTTTTCAGTTGACAGCAGCCAGCGTCAGGAAATTCTGATGAGCTACATCTCGCTTAAGAAGGAGATGGAGCGGCTTATGGTGCCTCCTCCTCCTCCTCCAATCTATGAAGATGTTCGGCGCATGTGGGATTCACTCTTCGCCGAAAATGGTCAGATGCTCTCGTCGGCGGTCCCTGCCCTGGAGAAAAACAGTAGTGACAAACAGGTGAGAGATGCCGCTTTAGGGCTTGATCGGCTCAACGAACAGATGGTAAATTTTAGCAATAGCATGACAGATGCTTTAATAAAGGGGCGCTAGAGACAGTGCCACTCAAACTATCCCTCAAGCCCAACGAGAAGGTTATTATTGGCGGGGCGGTGATCCAGAATGGCTCGACGGCATCACACTTTTGCATTGAAAACAATGTCCCGATTCTGCGCCAATCCGACATCTTGACCGAATCACAGGCAACAACCCCAAGCCGACAGATTTATCTGCTTGTGCAGCTTATGTACATTGATGAAAAAAACAGTGCCGAACTTCATCAACTTTACTGGGATCTGATCAAGGATGTTGTAGAGGCTGCTCCGAGCACGAAAGGCTTGCTTTCGCAGATCAGTCAGTATATCCTCGACGGCAAATTGTACCAGGCTCTGAAACAGGCCAAGAAACTGATCCTATACGAAGAGGAGCTCCTGAAACATGTATCAGAATCCGGTTGACACCTATACCAGCATGCAGAAGGAACATTTGAGCGGCAGGGAACTGGAGGCTTCGGTGTTGACCAGGGCCGGGCTGATGCTTAAGCAGGTGCAGGATAACTGGAACGCCCCCGATCGTGATCAGAAACTGATGGAGGCGATCAAGTTCAATCAGAAAGTCTGGAGTTTCTTTCAGGCCGAGCTTTCCGACCCGGAAAACCCGCTGCCGGCCAATCTCAGGCAGGATATCCTCAACTTGAGTATTTTCATTGACAAGCGCCTGTTTGAAGTAATCGCGTTTCCCGACAAAGAAAAACTAAACATCGTGGTTGACATCAATTTCAATATCGCTGCCGGATTAAGGACGAACGTCGAGCAGGCCTGATCAGCGCATCGCCAGACGATATCCTCTCATTTCCAAGTGAGTCACAATCTCCTGTATGTGATCGTAGCCCCGGGTTTCCAATTCGAGAGACACGTCTGTCTTGCCGATGGCCAGGGCTGATGAGCGCCGGTCATGGCTGATCAGGAAGATGTTGGCCCTGGTAGCGGCGATGTCTGAAGCCAGGCCGGCCAGAGCGCCGGGCGTGTCGTCAAGTTCTATGTTCAACTTCAGGTAGCGCCCTCCCGCCACAAGTCCCCGCTCCACAACCTGGGAAATTGTTTTAACATCGATATTGCCTCCCGAGAGCAGGCAGGCCGTTTTCCCTCGAAGCCCCTCAATCTTCGCGTGCTGCAGTGCAGCTAACGGCACAGCCCCGGCCCCTTCCACCAACAGTTTCGTCCGTTCCAGAAGTGAGACGATTGCCAGCGCGATCTGCTCTTCACTGACGAGGATGATATCGTCTACCAGATCCTTGATCACGGCGAATGTCTGTGTACCGGGCTTTCGGACCGCAAT
>DCNF01000066.1:13080-14282 GCA_002322035.1 Geobacter sp. UBA1603 | reverse complement strand
CCAATGCCATCTGCCAGCGTGACCCTGACCGGCTCTTCGGTGACCACTCCTGCCGCGCGTGAGGCCGACATGGAGGGGGCCGCCGCCGACTCGACCCCGATGATTCTGACCTGGGGAGCGGTGGCCTTGACAGCGGCCGCAACTCCGGCAATCAGCCCGCCACCCCCCACCGGCACCAGCAGGTTCTGGAGATCGGGAAGTTCGTCGAGCACTTCCAGCGCAATTGTTCCCTGGCCTGCCATCACCAATTCGTCATCAAACGGGTGGACGAACAGTGCGCCGGTCTGTTGTTGGGCTGCCAGAGCTGCAGCGCAGGACTCGTCGAAGGTTCGACCGGTTAAAACGACCGCTGCGCCGTAATCTTTTGTTGATTGGACCTTCTGGGGCGGCGTCGTTTCTGGCATGTAGATGGTGGCGTCAACGCCCAGCAGGTCGGCGGCAAACGCGACCCCTTGGGCATGGTTTCCGGCTGAAGCGGTGATTACACCCTGTTTCAGCATCTCGCGGGGCTGGGCGGTCATGAAGTTGAGCGCGCCTCTGATCTTGAAGGATCCGGTGCGCTGCAGATTTTCGCATTTGAAGTAAACCGGGAAGCCCTGCTGTTCGGTATAGTAGTGCGAATAGATCAGTTCGGTCCGCCGCACCCGCTTCCGGAGCCGTTCCTGGGCTTCCAGTATCAGTTCGTAGAGTCGCATTATCACCGTTCCGGGGTAACGTTCTGTCATACCAAAGTCCCTGCAAAACTACTGCGGACCGGTCTTCGGTGGTGCCGCACGTTCAGCGTACATGTGGGTACGCAAATTCTGGCCTCTGCATGATATGCTGCAAGGACTGCATACTAGCAGAGGGTTGCGACCGGGTCAAATTTTGCTCTGCTTGGCGCTTGGCAAGGCCCATATTTGCTGATACAGTTCTTTCATAACTTGAACTGCCCGGAGGGATTCATGGAAGAAGCACGTTACCATCAACTGATTATTCTCGGAGCCGGCCCAGCAGGCTATACGGCCGCAATCTATGCTGCCCGTGCCAATCTCAAGCCGGTTCTGATCACCGGTCTTCAACCAGGCGGCCAGTTAACGACCACAACTGAAGTTGATAACTGGCCCGGAGATCACGAAGGCGTACAGGGTCCGGACCTGATGGAGCGGATGCGCCTGCACGCCGAACGTTTTTCTACCGAACTGATCTATGATCACATCGTC
>DCNF01000066.1:8509-12947 GCA_002322035.1 Geobacter sp. UBA1603 | reverse complement strand
TCGGCAAAATATCTCGGGATACCATCTGAACAGGCTTTTCGCGGCAAAGGCGTCTCGGCCTGTGCCACATGTGACGGTTTTTTCTATCGCGGCAAGGATGTGGCAGTGATTGGCGGCGGCAATACCGCAGTCGAAGAGGCGCTCTATCTTTCCAATATTGCCCGGCATGTGACGGTGGTGCATCGCCGTGAGACCTTCCGTTCGGAGAAGATTTTGTCCGAGCGGCTGATCGAAAAGACAAAAACCGGCAATGTTACCATTGAGTGGAATCATGTGCTTGATGAGGTTCTGGGCGACCAGAGCGGTGTTACCGGCATGCGGATCCGCCACAAGAGCGGATCAACCAAAGAGATTGGTCTGCATGGCGTGTTCATTGCGATCGGCCATTCGCCGAATACATCGATATTTGAAGGCCAACTCGATATGGATAACGGCTATATCCGCACCAGATGCAGTCTGGAGGAAAACCAGACCGCCACCAGCGTTGCCGGTGTCTTTGCCGCCGGTGATGTTCAGGACTACGTGTATCGCCAGGCGATTACCTCCGCCGGGACCGGTTGTATGGCGGCCCTGGATGCCGAGCGCTATCTGGAAGCGCAGGCGGCCCTGAAAAAGTGACCCGCCCGGCGCCACCTGAACATCAGGACGATTTGGAACTGCTACTCCACGACGTTTGCCGGATTATTTCCGATAACCGTCAGTTTTTGCAGCGCATGGCTGAAGATGCTTGTGAGGAGAACGAAGTCCCCGGGGAGGAGATGTCTGAACAGGCTGTTGACGGTGAGTTTGAAGAACTGTAATAGTTGGCTCGTCTTCGGCTCCTCAACATACTGACATGTATCTTCGTCGCCTCAATCCTCGCCGCCTTGAGATTATCCTTGATCTGGAATTGGAATAACAGATCGATGGCCTGACGGATGGGGTGAAGTAAAACCGCACGCGGCCCCCGGATATTCCGGCGGCCGCGTGCGGTTCAGCCGACGGACCTAACAACGGTCAGTGTTTGTCTTTGCCACTTCCAGCAACGTCGTGACCGCCGGCAGCGTGGCAGTCGCTACAGTTTGATTTGTACAGCTCGTCACCGATATCAACCGGGTGGACAAAGTCGGTGACCTGCTTGCCTTTGGGGATATTCTCCTGGATTTGGCCCAGCATGTCGTGGCACACCTTGCAGTCTTTGGAGATGACCCGTCCTTCCGGTGATTTATGTTTGCCGTCATGGCAGCGGAAGCAGCCGGGAGTATAGAAGTGTCCGATATGGTTCGGGTAGGTGCTCCAGGATACCTTCATCTTCGGGAAATAGTTGCGTTTGTAAATGGCCTTGATCTCGGTAATTGCCTGGGTCAGTGCCGGTCCCTTCTTGCTGACAACCTCGGGATAATTTTTGGTGTAGTAGTCCTTGATGCCGGCTTCAATGGCCGCAACGGCTTCCTCACTGGTTTTGTA
Source organism: Geobacter sp. UBA1603 (assembly GCA_002322035.1). GTDB lineage: Bacteria > Desulfobacterota > Desulfuromonadia > Geobacterales > Pseudopelobacteraceae > UBA1603. The sequence goes on along the minus strand of DCNF01000066.1, from coordinate 11,501 downwards.
AGGCTTCTCGAGCAGGTCAACCGCTACCTTTTTCAGGTAGGGGATGCTCCGGTCAAGGGTGTTCGATGCGAAGTGGCGGTCCATCTCCTCGCTCGGTGAGTGATAGATATGGGTCGGCTTGTTGTGGCAGTCGGTGCAGTCCATCAACCGTTTTTCAGCCTTGGCGATCTCCTCTTTGCTGAGCGGTTTTGCCGGGTCCATATACTCGGTTATTTTCCCATCCGGCCCCTTGACGGCAACATAAGGGATTGAGAGACGCTTCTTGTCACCGGCAATGAAAGTCACCTCGCGGCCGATATGCCAATGGATGCCCATGGCATTGGGGGTTTTCGGGGTGCCGCCGATCTTGATCAGCATATTGACTTCGCGGGGAGTGTTCTCCTCATTCGGTGCGTAGTGATAGAAAACTTTCTGGCGGCCGGCGTAGAATTTCTCCGGCCAGTGGCAGTGTTCACAGGTGGAACGGGCCGGGCGGAGATTCTCGATCGGGGTGTGGATCGGCGTCGGCCAGGCATGGGTGGCAACTGCCCAGAGTTGGCGCATACCGGAAATTTTTGCTTTTACATACCATTCAGCTCCCGGCCCGACATGGCACTCAACACATTTAACTTTAGCATGGGGTGAGTTTTTCCAGGCGGTGTGCTCGGGCTCCATCGGAACATGACAGAGTTCGCCGCAGAAGGTGGTCGATTCGGTAAATTCAAAACCCTTGAACCCGGCAATCCCTACGACCAGGAAGAACAGCACCGAGGCGACCACAAAGAAAACGGTCAGCTTGAGAGAGTGCGGATCGTTCAGGTCAAGGCGGGGGAGCATCGGAATGCCCAGCTCCGGATTCTTGCGATAACGGTTGCGGACATACCAGGCGCCGGCCGGGATGAGAAACAGGCCGAATATCAGCATGCCGGGGAACATGAAGAACACAAAGATGCCGATGTAGGGGTTGTCAAGGCCGGTGAACGTCTCCAGACCGACGAACACCACGATCAATATCGTGGCAACCAGAGCCATCAGCGCCCCGATAATGCTGACCGGATTCATAAAGTACCTGAAAACACTTGGCTTCTCAACTGCCATACTCGTCCTCCTGCTATGAATTAATTCCATGGTTGGATGAAATTGCTGATGAAGATCGCAGTTTTAGCCTTTGCAGCATGGTTTTGTCAAATAAAATTAGAAGAGCACCCCTGTAAAGTGAGCCGGAGGAAAAAAGGCCGCATCTAAAAACAGATGCGGCCTCACGTTTATGGTGTACCTGGCAGGGTGCGTGGTGCGAAAGCCCCATTGAATCAGCCGTGGTGGCTGACTCGTAATGTGGGCACGTCTATTATACCAATTCGAAAGCGTTGAAGAAGTAGGGAATCTCGAAGGCGGCGGTTTCCGGAGCGTCCGAGCCGTGGGTTGAGTTTTCCTCGATGTTGACGGCGAACTCCTTACGGATCGTGCCCTCTTCGGCGTTGGCCGGGTTGGTGGCACCCATCAGTTTGCGCCAATCGGCGATGGCGTTTTCCTTCTCCAGGCAGAGCACCACGACCGGGCTGCGGGACATGAAGCTGCACAGGTCCTTGAAGAAGGGGCGTTCTTTATGAACATAGTAGAACCCTTCGGCCTGCTTCGTGGTCATCTGGATTTTCTTCATGCCGACGATGGTAAAACCGGCGGTCTCGATGCGGTCAAGGATCTTGCCGGTCAGTTTGCGCTCGACTGCATCCGGCTTAATGATGGCGAATGTGCGTTCCATAATGTCTCCTCCCCAGTGGGCATAATTTGAAAGAATTCCTTAAATAGCACCATATTGACTGAATTGTCAATTCCTTTGGCAATACATGCCGGTTCCCTTGCGCTTTTCCGGAGCAATGATTATTATCATTTTTGAGCACTGCCGCCACGTTACCTGAATACATGTGAGAGGTTTGATATGAATACGCTGAAAACCACGTTCCTGATGGGGCTTCTAACGGTTCTGCTGGTGTTTTTCGGAGCGGTACTGGGGGGCAAGGGCGGTATGACGATGGCTTTTCTTCTGGCTGCCGGCATGAATTTTTTTTCCTACTGGTTCTCCGACAAAATTGTGTTGCGCATGTACGGGGCTACAGAGATCGAGGAGTCGGACAATCCCCGCTTCTACGGCATGGTCCGGAGCCTGGCGGATCGCGCCGGGCTTCCGATGCCTAAAGTTTATGTGATTGAGGATGACAGCCCGAATGCCTTTGCCACCGGCCGCAATCCAGAACATGCGGCGGTCGCTGCAACCACAGGAATCATGCGCATCCTGAACGATGAAGAGTTGGCAGGCGTCATGGCCCATGAGCTGGGGCATGTCAAGAACCGGGACATCCTGGTGTCTACCATAGCTGCTACTTTTGCCGGCGCCATCACCTATCTGGCCAACATGGCTCAGTGGGCTGCCATGTTCGGAGGCGGCCGGCATGATGATGACGAGGGGGGGGGCGGAGGGCTTTTTGGCATGATCTTCATGGCCATACTGGCTCCAATCGCCGCCATGCTGATCCAGATGGCCATCTCCCGCTCACGCGAGTACGGCGCCGATGCCGCAGGGGCACAGATATCCGGTAACCCGATGTCACTTGCCTCCGCGCTGCAGAAGCTCGAGATGGGTAGCCAGCGGATTCCGATGGAAGCCAATGCAGCCACTGCCCACATGTTCATTGTCAACCCACTGACCGGCGGGGGTCTGATGTCGCTCTTCTCCACCCATCCACCGATACCGGAGCGGGTGGCACGGCTGCAAGAGATGTCCCGCACACACGCCTACTGAGCCCGGATTGAGCGCCCCCCGTTCCAATCCGAGACAGGCGGCCTGTGAAGCCCTTCTCCGCATAGAAAAAAGCGGGGAATACGCCGATCGTCTGATTGACAGCGAACTTTTAGCCGGCTCACTGACAGGCCCCGACCGGGGCCTGTTTGCCGAGCTGGTGTTTGGCGTCCTGCGCCGTCAGGGAACTATCGACCATATCCTTGCCCAATTCCT
>DCNF01000066.1:4367-8419 GCA_002322035.1 Geobacter sp. UBA1603 | reverse complement strand
CTCTACCAGCTGATGTATCTCGACCGTATTCCCGAGTCTGCCGCTGTTAACGAATCGGTCAACCTGGCCCGCCAGACTGCGCCCCGTTTGAGCGGCCTGGTCAACGCCGTTCTGCGTACCTACCTGCGGCAAAGGGCTGCGATTTCCTTCCCCGACCCGGAGAGCGACCCCGCTCAATCGATGGCTGCCCGGCATTCCCATCCCGTCTGGCTGGTCGAAATGTGGATCGCCCAACTCGGTACTGCTGAAGCAGAGGCCATGGCTGCGGCATCATCATTGCAACCACCGCTGACCGTTCGGGCCAACACGCTGCGAACCGGTCGCGGCCAGTTGTTGAAAATGTTCGAAGAGGCTGATGTTCGGGCATCTGCCTGCCAGTTTTCCACCGATGGTATCACCGTAGCCGGTCGACCGGTGATCCGTGACCTGCCCGGTTACGGGGATGGTCTGTTCACGGTGCAGGACGAATCGTCCCAATTGGCCGGAATGCTGCTTGGGTCAGAACCCTATGAGCGGGTTTGGGATGCCTGTGCCGCACCAGGGGGAAAAACAGTAATTCTGGCCCAGCAGATTCAGGACCGTGGATCGCTGGTTGCCACGGATCTGTCGCCATCGAAACTGCGGATGATTGACGCCGCAGCAGGCCGACTCGGTATTACCTGTGTTTCGACAGCAATCGCAGATCTGCGCCGGCCGGAGACTGCGCCGGAGGGGGCCTTCGACCGGATCCTGCTGGATGCACCCTGCTCCGGCTTAGGGGTTATCCGTCGTAATCCTGAGGCCAAGTGGCGCCTGAAACATGATGATATCACGCGACTGGCCGCAGCCCAGCGGAACTTCCTCGAAAATGTCGCAGCAAAGCTCAAACCCGGGGGTGCTCTGGTCTATTCGACCTGTTCAACCTCGCGGGAGGAAAACGAAGATGTCGTGCGGGATTTCCTTTCGCGGCACGGTGATTTTGTGCTAGAAAATATCAGTGAATTATTCCCCGGGCTGCCTGAATTCATTACTGTCGACGGTTTTTTCCGAGCCTGGCCGCATCGTCACGGTACGGACGGGTTCTTCGCAGCGCGGATGAAGAAAATCAATTGATCACACGCGGAGACGTCATATGAAAAAAATCGCTCCATCGATTCTCTCGGCCGACTTCTCCCGCCTTGGGGATGAAATCAGTGCCATCGAAGCAGCCGGTGCCGATTACGTCCACGTTGATGTCATGGACGGCCATTTTGTTCCCAACATCACCATCGGGCCGCTGATTGTGGAGGCCTGCCGCAGGGTTACCGCGCTGCCGCTTGACGTGCACCTGATGATTGAAAACCCTGACCGGTATATCCCTGATTTTGCTGCTGCCGGCGCTGACATCATCGTTGTTCACGCCGAGGCGGTCCATCACCTGCACCGCACCGTCCAGCTGATCAGGTCGTTCGGCAAGAAGGCCGGCGTATCCCTTAACCCGGCCACGCCGCTCAACGTGCTCGACTATATCCTCGACGATCTGGATCTGGTGCTGCTGATGACCGTCAATCCCGGTTTTGGCGGTCAGAGTTTTATTGACGCCTGTCTGACCAAGATTCATTCACTGCGGGCCATGCTTGACCGGCGGGGCAGCGAGGCGGAGCTGGAGGTTGACGGCGGGGTCAAGACCAGCAATATCGCGGCAATTTCCCACGCCGGCGCTGATGTGTTTGTTGCAGGAAGCGCCGTGTTCGGCGCGACCGATTACGCTGCAACCATCGCCGAATTGAAGCGTCTGGCTCACGAACTGGTACTTTGAACAATGGCCGGGCAGAATTCATTGTAACTGGACGAAAAATAGGATAAAGTTACTGACCATGTCCAACAGTGTGCTGATCATAGACGATTCGGATGCCGTCCGGGAGCGGATTATCAAGACCCTGGAGTCCTTTGATCTGTTTGACCGCTACTACGAAGCCGAAGACGGACTGGAGGGGTTCAAGAAACTGCTCTCATCACCGGTCGATATCATTCTGTGCGACCTGGAGATGCCCCGCATTGATGGCTTCAAATTTCTAGGGATGCTCAAGTCGCGTCCCGATCTTCAGGATGTTCCGATTATTATCCTGACCGGCATGAACGATCGGGATCTCAAGATTAAAGGGCTCGAACAGGGAGCAAGCGACTATATCACCAAACCTTTCGATCCGGAAGAGATGGTGGCCCGCGTCAAGATCCACCTGAAAATCAAAAATCTGCAGGACGACCTGAAACGATCAAACGAACTGCTGCTCGAACTTTCCAACACCGATCACCTGACCGGCCTGTTCAACCGGCGCTACCTGATGGAGACCCTGGACAAAGAGGTTCAGCGCAGTAACCGTAAGGGTGGCAACCTTTCACTTTTGATTCTGGACATCGATCACTTCAAGCAGGTCAATGATACCTACGGCCACCTGCAGGGCGATGTAGTCCTGCAGAAGGTTGCCCTGCAACTGCAGAAGGAACTGCGCAACTACGACATTGCTGCCCGCTACGGCGGCGAGGAGTTCGTTGCGGTTCTGCCTGATGCCACCTTGAAGGAGGCGGTGTTTGTTGCCGAGAGGGTTCGCATGTCTGTACAGTCGGTCCGTTTCAGCGGATCACTCTCACAGCTCAAGCTGACGGTCAGTCTGGGTGTCGCCACGTTTCCTTCTCCTGAATGCACCACCGTCGACGGGTTTATCAAGCTGGCCGATGATGCCCTTTATCGGGCGAAGAGCGGGGGGCGCAACCGGGTTGAGCATTCCTGATCCGGCCGAGGCTCCCATGCGCATGCGATTCCTGACAGTCTTCTGCACGTCCTTTCTTCTTGTTTTCCTGACAGCCATTCCCCTTATGGCAGCAAAGCTGGAAAAACCGCCCCGCTCCGAACGCTGGTTCGGCATCCATGTTGATAACGAACGGGTTGGTTTCTACCGCCAGGCGATTGTTGATGCTCCCGAAGGCTACCGTTTTGAGGGTGACGGCAGCGTCCGGATGAGGGTGATGGGCTTTTCCAAGGAAGCTTCCGTTCGCGAGAACTATCTGGTTGGAAAAAATCTTGCCCTGATTTCGTTCTCGGTCGAGCAGACGGTCAACGGATCGCGCTCACTGATCAGCGGACGGATCAGCGACGGCGGTTTGCGCATCAGACAGGATTCAGGCGGCAAGGTCGCCGAAAAACTGCTTAAATTCAAGGGTGACCTTTATCCCGGCCCGGCATTGAACCTGATTCCGTTGATGCGCGATGTGCCCCCCGGCAAGGTACTTAAGGTCATGACATTTGACCCGGAAGAGAGCAAGGTCAAAGAGGTCAGGATTACCCTGCTCGGTCCCGAAAAGACGCCTGATGGCCAGCCGGCCCTCAAGTTGCGCAACAACCTCTACCCGTTTGTCAATAACGATATCTGGGTCGATTCCCTGGGAAATACGCTGATTGAGTCGGTCCGCGAGGGGCTGGTGGTCACCCGGGCGGAAGAGCCAAAACAGCTTGGCGCGTATGTTGGCGGAGTCGCCCTGGCAAAGAAAGATCTGATCTACGATTTCAGTCTTGTGCGTGCCGAGCCGCCGCTCACCGACCATAAGAAACTGACCGGGCTTGCGTTGGAGATTCGGGGGTGGAATGATGCCCTGCCGTTGATGCAGGGTGGCGGTCAGGCCATGGAGAAGCGGGGAGAGGGATCTGTCAGCGTGCGGACCGGTTCTCTTGCTCCTCCGCCACCCGAAGCGGGGCCGATCGGGGAACGATATCTCAAGCCGGCTGAAAAGATCGAGTCAGACGCCCCGGAGATCGTTTCACAATCAAAGGAACTTTCTAGTTCTGCGGCTTCCGCCGAAGGTAAAGTGAAGGCGCTGGCTGCCTGGACGGCCGACTGGCTCCAGGATACTGTCGAAGACGGCGGCAGTGCAGTTGCCAGTTTCAAGAACCGCACCGGAAACTGTCAGACCCATGCCCGTCTCTACACGGCCCTGGCCCGGGCTGCCGGCATCCCGACCCGATTTGTTTCGGGGCTCGTCTACCTTGAAGGAAAGGGATTCCTCTACCATAGCTGGGCCGAGAGCATTGTCGACGT
>DCNF01000066.1:2458-4305 GCA_002322035.1 Geobacter sp. UBA1603 | reverse complement strand
CTATAATCAGGTGCCGGCCGATGTGACACATATTAAGCTTTTTGAAGGGCACCTGCCCGAAGACATGATTCCAATCATCGCCATCATCGGCAGGATACATATTAAGATATTGGAAACGAAGAGTTGATTTTATACCATCTCCCCCGGATTCATAACAGAGGGGCAGGTGTTGAGGGATGCTGCTGCGCATGGAACGGAACACGCTCATCTTCTGGTCGCTGGTTGCGGTGCTGGTTTCAGCCGCATTGTACTTCGGGCTTAATGCCGAACAGCGCAGGAAAAGCGTCCAGGCCGGGAGCGGGAAAATAGACAGCGGCGACCTGGTGCGCCTGATGAAAGTCATCGACGGCGACTCGGTGCAGGTGGCCCGCGACGGTCAGGAACCGGTCACCGTCCGCCTGATCGGCATCAAGTCCTTTGACGCCAAGATAGAGAAGGACGTGGTCACCCCTTTTGGTCAGGCTGCCCGCGATGCATTACAGCGATTTATGTCCGACAGGCCGGTGCGGGTGATGCTCAATGCAACTCCCAAGGACAAACATGGCCGCTATCTGGCTACCCTGTTTGCCGATGAGCAGGATATTGCCCTCCAACTGGTCCGGCAGGGCCTGGTACTGGTCTACACGGTCTACCCTTTTCCGGCCATGCAGCTTTACCTTCAGGAGCAGGAAATTGCCCGATCCGGAAGAAAAGGATTCTGGGCAAACTCGGAGGCTTCCGAGCGAGCTTTGGCGATGATCCGTGAGTGGCGGGGTCAGAGCCAATGATGCCGCAGATAATCGCCACCTTTATGCGGCACATGATGCGTAACCCGCCAGAACCGCTGCGGGTGCTGATCCTGATGCTGGCGGTTCTGCTCTACGGCGCCAGCGGATTCCTCTATTTTGAACTGCCGGGCAACCCGGACCTGACTTGGGGTGACGGATTCTGGTACACCATCGTGACTATTGCCACGGTCGGCTATGGCGATTTTTTCCCCAAGTCAGCCGGTGGAAGGTTCCTGGTGGGGTGGCCGATCATGATCCTGGGGATAGGGCTGCTCGGCTACGCCCTGTCGCTGGTCGCGGCAGCACTTGTCACATCAAAGACCCGAGAGGTACGGGGCATGTCGTCATTCAAACTGAGCAATCATCTGGTAGTCATCAATTTCCCTGGTTTAGAAAAAGTCAGCCGGGTACTCGAAGAGCTGGCGCTTGATGCGGCATTCTCATCGGGACACCGCCAGGTGGTGATCATTGATGAACAGCTTGAGGAACTGCCGCCGGAGTTGCAGCAGAAGGGTATCCACTACGTCAGGGGTAACCCGGCCCGGGACGAGACCCTCTCGCGGGCGTCGCTCGACAAGGCGTCCCACGCCATTGTCCTGTCGCGCTGTCCCGGGGAACCCTCGTCTGACAACCTGAACGTCGCCATTACCCTTGCCATTGAAGCCCGCTGCAGGAGCGTGGATACCGTGGTAGAGTGTAGCGATCCCTCCTCGGAGGAACTACTGAAAAAGGCGGGATGCGACCGGGTGATCTGCACCGCCCGTTTCGATTCACTGTTCATCAGCCAGGAACTGCTCAACCCGGGGGTCCAGGAGGTCATTGCCGACCTGTTCAGCGCCCGCGGCGGTCAGCAGATCTATTTCACGGAGGTCAGGAGCGGAGGGACTTTCGGGGAGCTTTCAGCCCGCTGCAGGTCGATGGGACACCTGGCGATGGGGCTGAGCACAGAGGCCGGAGTACGCCTGAACGTCGATGATGGCATCCGCGCCGAAGCAGGCAGCCAACTGATCACCATCGGCCCTTCGCGGCTCACCGGCCTGTAATTCTGCGATCAGCCGTTATTGTTATTATTGTTATTAT
>DCNF01000066.1:0-2428 GCA_002322035.1 Geobacter sp. UBA1603 | reverse complement strand
TTATTATTGTTGTTGTTACATGAAGTGTCTGTACCGCCTGACCAGCGGCCGTTGCGCTGGGCTTCGGCTTCTCCCGCCGCCAGACCGGTGATAGCGATGGCGCCGGCTCCAAGATAGGCAGTAGCATCCAGCAGCGAGATTTTTCTGCCGTCGCAGTGCAGTACCTGCCCGTCTTTGGCTCCCATCCCCGTGGTACCGTAGTTCTTCACCAGGATATCGTTACTGTACAGCGCCACTCCCTTGGAGGACGATACCAGGAACGGTTTCTTGGTGCTGTCAGCGGCCATGCGGTTGACGATCTCTTCCTCGGTCGCCGTCCGCGCGGCATCGTCCGGTAGCCCGGCCATAGTGAGGAAACGCTCTACGCTCGATGCCAGTTTGTGCAACTCTCCAGTATTCATTGTAGCCCTCAATTATCCCAATAGAACTCGAGATTCTGGAACGGAAGATTAATCGCCTGAATATGGTAGAAGGCGTTGGCCTTCTGTTTCTGATAATGATACTCCCGCAGATAGCCGGTTGTCACGAACAGGTTGTTCAGCACTCCGGTCAGGAACATCCTCTGATGCAACTGAAGCAGTGGGGCAAGGTTGTAGCGGCACCACGCTTCCCCATCCTTTTCAAACATATCCAGGTGTCTAAAAAACACCTGGTGGGTAAATAGGTGTTCCTGCTTGGCACGTTTCTCGTCGCCGTAGATCACGGTCGTATTGCGCAGCATCTGCAGGTACAGGGTATTGCGCAGTGGCTCATCGCAGGCGGCGGCAAAGAGCGACCTGCACATCATCAGCTCCAGCCGGTCGTCCGGACCGATTGAATGCAGCACTCGGCGCGGGTTGAGAATCTGGGAGCGGAGCGGCAGGGTTTCACCGTTCAGTTCCAGCAGATAGCCGTCATCACAGTAGAGCTGCCCCAGCAGCGGGTCGGCGGCGATCAGGGCGGTCAGGGCGTTCTTGCCGTCGTGGAGGTCGTTGGGCAGAACCACCGCATCCGGGTGGGCCGGCGGCGGTTCCGCCACGGCCAGCCCGGGATGCATCCCCAGCAGGTATTCCCGCAGCATGCTTTGCCGCCGTTCCTCACTTTCAGCCGGGGGCCAGGTGCGAGGATTGTCACGGTAGAGCCTCTTCTGCAGTGCACAGGTGTATGATCTCCCACTCTGCATCTGACGTTTGACTATCGGGCAGCCGGTGTGGCAGACGTGCAGGTGGCCGCACTCCCGGCAGACATCGTCGAACCGGGCCTGCTGGTGGAGCCGGGCGATACACGTCGCTCCTTCTTCCAGGATCCGATCCACCGGATCGGTGAGGATATTGCCGTAATAACACTCCTCCAGCCCCTGTCCGCGCACACACGACCAGACCGAGCCGTCCGACTGCAGCAGCAGGAAACGCTCGCCGCAGTTGATGGCGTTGGTGCAGTAGGACGGGGTGAACTCGTCGAACCAGTTCCTCCGCAGCCCTTCCTCCAGCGGTCCACCGCCGAACGCCTCCTTCAGGGCATCGTACAGCATCAGCTGCTGCTTCTCCGTGGCAGCGCAAAGCCCCTCACCGAAACGCGAGCGGTTAAGTCCCGACTCGAAGCCAAACATGATGTTGAAGTTGTTCATATCGAAACCGATCTGGTCGTTGATCATGCGGATATCTGCAATGATCTCCGGGATCCGCTCCAGGTGGATGCCGTAGAGGGTGGAGGAAATCTTTTTCGCATGGGGGTAGCTTGCCAGCAGGCGCAGGTTGTCCAGCGTCCGCTCCAGCCACTGCTGTCCGCCCCTGGTGGTGCGGTACTCGGCATGAAGCGACAACGGCAGGTCGATGCTGGCGCTAATCGAGACCCGGTGTCGGTCGAAGAGGCCGTAGAGCCTGTCGAAATTGTAGAGATTTGTTTTGATGTGCGGGGCCGACTTGCGGAAGCCGCGGGCGTTCAGTTCATCGTAGTGGTCAAGGTAATAACGCCTGATGATAGTGAATAGCCGGTCGAGCACCTCCTCTGGCAGCAGGGTCGGCTCACCGCCGTGCAGCGACACATTGAAGGGGAGTACACCCGCCTCCAGAAAAGCATCCAGCGACCGCTGCAGGGTGTCGACCGCCCTGGCGGCATCCTCCGCGAGGTTGCCCGTCGAAGTCTGTTCACCCAGGTAGCAGTAGCGGCACTCCAGATTGCAGATCAGGGTGGGGACGTATAACAGGTGGATATGGCGGGTATACACGTTTGCAGTCATGGTTACTCGCTTTTAGCAGAACAGGGCTGGCTGGCAAGACGTGGCAACGGCCTGCCTGCGCCCCTCTACAATCTCTTGCAGAAATGCATCCGACTGCTGGCGGGAGCAGCCCAGAAATACCGCCTCTGGATCATGCCCCGCGTGCAGTTTCTCTGCCCGTTCCTTGTTTGTTGTGGCGTAGCAGTAGATGCAGCCGTGGGGGCAGGTATC
>DCNF01000002.1:76234-78643 GCA_002322035.1 Geobacter sp. UBA1603 | reverse complement strand
GTATTCCCCTTCAACATTTCAAAAATCTATTTTGGACGAGTCTGATGCCGATTCAAATGTGAATCGGCGTGCACCTGCTCGGTGGGCTTTTTCCCGCTGACCGGTGTTGCCGATGTTGGGCGTCATGGTTTTAGTACTGTCAATCCTTCAATCCGCTTGAAATCTACCTCATCGTAAGTATAGGTGGTGGTAATACCTTTCTCAATGCCCCAGAACGCCATGACAGCATCGGCAAATTTGACATTCTTTTCTTCATAGACTTTAAGGGCGTTCAGAAACACTCCTGCCAAATCTACTTTAAGTTGTGGTGTGTTTATGATCGCCTCGGCAAGTTCCCGGATCAATTTCTTCGGGTGCTTGTAGACTTTTTCCAGAACCCAGACGATTTCCATAATAGTGATCGGGATGACATGAAGAGCAATCCCATTCTCTGGTGCATTCCGTATCAGGTTTTCAACTGCTTTTGCTTTTAAATCGTCATCCTGAATCAACATGCGAAGTATGGCACTGGTGTCTATAAACGCTCTATTCATTTGCCCCCACCTCTCCTGCGATCCCTTTTTCTCTGATCTCCTCAATTGTCATTCCCATGCTAGGTAAAACCCCTTTGAAATCAAAGATGGTTTTGCCTCTCCTGAAAACAACCTGCTCACCATCAGCATCCATCAAAAGAGTGTCGCCTACTTGAATATGTAGTTTCTGGCGCACTTCTTTTGGGAGTGTAATTTGTCCCTTTGGGAGGACTTTTACTGCAATCATTATCAATTCCTCCTTTGTAAATAATTCCTGCAAAAATATTATTGTCGGAATATTCATGCTTGTCAAGCAATCAAAAGCAGAATTCAATAGCAAAATGTTATTGCTCCGGTGGTTGGGCTGTATCCACTATTGACAGCACACGTCAGTACGCGACAGGGCATAATTGATGACAATAAAACAGTAGACGCTTGTTTGGACACCATCCTCAAAGCGTCAGGTTCTTGTTTGAAAAACTACACACTTCCCGGCAATCTGGATCGAATGCGGGAAGCAATGCGGAAGGTCATGGCTGATGCGTATATTTTGGGTTCGTCCGACACTCGCAGGGTATTTTGTAGTGAGGGCTAACGTGATAAGGCCCACCGGCTCGGCGGGGGCTTTTTCCCGCTGACCGGTGCTGCCGATTGTTAGGCATGTTCTGGTATGAATTTTATTTCAAGGTGGCAGCCAACCGCGTGGGCATATTTTTTGAGGGTGGTCAGGGAAGGGGCGTGTTTTCCTGCGGCTTCAAGTCTTGATATTGCACTTTTTGTTGTTCCCATCAACTCAGCGACAGCTTCCTGTGAAAGGCCGACTCGCGCACGGGCAGTAAGCATCTCTTTGACGAGAGCATATTCCTCTTCTAAATCTTCATAAGCCTTTTTAAAGCCTTCACGTTTCTTGGCTTTATCTATGAAGGCATTATGGTCATGGGTTACTGGTTTAAATTTCAAATCAGCCATTTTGAACCTCCTTGATTCGTTTTCGAGCTGTTTTTAATTCCGGCTCTGGTGTTGTTGGTGTTTTCTTGATGAAGGCGTGCAGAATGATGATTCGCCGTCCGACAAGAAAGCAGTAAAATGCTCGTCCGATTCCCTCTCTTCCTTTTGGTCGCAACTCAAAAAGTCCTTTTCCCATTGCTTTGGAATGAGGCATTTTTACGTATGGCCCGAACTCTATCAAAAGTTCTATAAGACGAGCGTAATCGGCAAGAATACCATCAGGCCAGGATTCAATTTCAGCTTGGACGCGAGAATGGAAATATTCGACAGTGTAGTTCATAATTGGAAAGTTAGCAAATTTGGTAACTCGTGTCAATTCTGATGGCGAAATAGAACATTGGGAGCCGACATTTAAGTCGGCGCCCAAATTGAGCTTGGAAGGTGATTAGTCTACTTTATTGAGAACGACATTGATCTCGGTTTCGTCCAAATCCCATGCGCCGGGGGAGAGGAGACCGAAGACAGGAAAGAACCAGCAAACTGTTCCGACTGCATCCCACTTAGCACTTGAACTCATGCAGTGTGCGTATCTTTCTGCTGGAAGTGAGAGGCTTCGGATTGATGAAATAAGGTTGGAAACTAATGCCGGGCTGGTCATGGGACTGGAATTGCCGCTGGCCTGAAAGTATGCTTCTGTTCAGGGTGGATACGGGATTGTAGTGTCTGTAGTGCTGCGGGTGTCCAGGGGAATCGGCTGGCGGTTTTTCACGGCAAACACCTCGATCCCGGCTTTGGTCTCCAGCGGGCAGATGTTCTCACAGATGCCGCAGCCGTTGCAGATCTCTTCGACCAGATACGGTTCCCTGATCTCCCGCCGTATGCCGTCGACACCACTGACCGTCACCACCCGAGAACGGATTGCTTTCTCGGGGATCGGGCAGTGCTCCTC
>DCNF01000002.1:74145-76190 GCA_002322035.1 Geobacter sp. UBA1603 | reverse complement strand
TCGCAGACGATGCAGTCGATCTTCCGGGCAAAGGGGAGGCAATGGTTGCGGTCAAAAACCGCCTTGCCGATCACCTGACGCCTTTTTTCCTCCACCGGCAGTGCCGGGATGGCCCCGGTCGGGCAGACCTGTCCGCAGAGGGTGCAGTTGTACTCGCAGTATCCCAGACGGGGAACGACCACGGGGGTGTAGATTCCCTCGATCCCGGCCTGGGCGGTGGCAGGGTAGAGGGCGTTCTTCAGGCAGACCTTCATACATTCCCCGCAGCGGACGCATTTTTTCAGGAACTCATCTTCACTTTGCACGCCGGGAGGCCGCAGCAGGCGCTGCGTCGGCAGGGCCGAACGAAACCGGGCCGGGACCGCTAGCAGAAGCCCACCGGCGAGGCCTCCCAGCAGCAGGCGCAGCTCCGGAATCAGGGGCTGGTGGACGTTCAGCGCCATACGGGGTCGGAATGATACGCGCCCCTGGGAGCAGCCGTGCTGGCACTCCATGCAGCGCAGGCACTGATCCGGCTGGAAGGTGCCGTTCTCAAAGCCGGTCGGGCACAGCTCGCGGCATGTCCCGCAGTCACTGCAGAGCGTGGCTGGCAGGCGGCGGAACGGTGAAAAACGGCCAAGCATCCCGAGCAGCGTCCCCAGCGGGCAGAGGTTGCGGCACCAGTTACGGGCCTCGAAGCGCTCCAGCATGAAGATCCCTGCCAGCACCAGGGCCGAGATGAGGGCCAGCGGATAGATCGTCTCGCGGAAGGGAAGCAGATAGTCTCGCAGGAGGCCATACGCAGGGGCAAGGGAATCGCGGCGCTCGCCGATCAGGCGGTAGAGCCCGACCCATCCCTCGCGGGCCGTCAGGCCGACCAGTGGATAGAGGAAGAAGGTCATCCCCCGCACAAGGATTGCAATCGGGTCGAGGAGGCCGATAAGGTTGAGGTTGAAGAGCGATGCCGACAGGAGCGGAAGCAGCAGCCAGTATCGGGCGTTTCCCTTGAGGAACTGCAACGGCCGGCTTTTGGCGATATGTCGCGTCGCCAGGTCAAGCAGCGTTCCCAGGGGGCAGATCCAGCCGCAGAAGAACCGTCCCAGGAGGAGCGTTGCCACGGTCGTCACCAATGCCGGTAGCAAAAGCCAACTCCAGGAGCGTGCCGCCAGCAGGTAACCGGAAAGCACCAGCGGATCGGCCCGGAAAAAGGCGTTCACCGCGGCGCTGATCTCATCATGCCCCCGGTATTCGGTCCGGATGAAGAGAGCCAGGAACAGCACCAGGAATGCCAGCTGGCTGATACGGGCGGGGGTCTGTTTCAAACGTCAGGCCTTGACCACCCGGATCTTTGCCAGGTCCATCTCCCCCAGGCCGCGCTTGTAAGCGGCCACCGTTACCGCAATGTCCGACGGCTTGAGGCCAAACAGGGTGGTGGCGAAGGCATCGGCCGCCACGATGTCGGTCGATGCGATGACCTTGTTGAGCACCTTGACGTCGGCGATGTTGCCCCCCTGCGGCCCGTGGGCGGTCAGGATGCGGGTGGCGTCGATCAGGGTCAGGTGGCTTTTGAAGTGGGCGTTCAGGTCGGCCAGCGCCACGTCGAGGCTGCGGTGGATGTAGCCGCGCGTTCCTCCCATGATGCCCATGATGTTTTTTAGCCCGAGGGTCAGCTTTGAGAGGCCGTGGTGTTTGGCGACCGGCACGTTGATGTAGACATTGGCCGAGAGGGCCTCGTCGTAGAGCTCCCACTCCTTGAGGAATTGGCCGTTGATCGCCACCTTGCGGAAACGCTCCGGCTCGAGATGCTTGCACTCGACGTTCCTGATCCCCTTGAGCGCGGTTTCGATGCCGCTGCTGGCATAGCAGCGCCGGGCGTCGTTGCAGGTGTTGTCGAATACCTTGACCTTCCTGGCACCGGCCGCAAGGCACTCCTCCACTACGGCTCTGACCACCTGGGGATGGGTATTGGCCCCTAGCTCAGTACTGCGGTCCCATCCCATGTTGGGTTTTACCACCACGACATCACCCGGCCGGACGAATTTTTTCATCCCGCCGACCGCAGCGAT
>DCNF01000002.1:56289-74039 GCA_002322035.1 Geobacter sp. UBA1603 | reverse complement strand
TGGGGAGGAGTTGCCAGCGCCTCCTTGATGATGATCGGCGATAGAACTGCAGCTGCGCACCCCGTTTTGAGAAACGTCCGTCTGTCCATGTGCTCTCCCCTTTCATCAGGTGTTGCTGTTGTTACGCCGCGTGAACTTGTCTTGAAGCACAACGGTAATTGGGCGTTATGAACGTGTGGCTTCAGGCTCCCCAGCGGGGATAGAGGTCGTGGTCGATTCCCAGCTGGTCGAGGGCTTTCCCGACCACGAAATCGACCATGTCAAGGACCGATTCGGGGCGGGTGTAGAAGGCGGGCATGGCCGGCAGGATTTTCGCTCCGGCCCGGGAGAGCCGCAGCATGTTCTCCAGGTGAATATCAGAAAGAGGCGTCTCGCGGGGTACCAGAAGCAACGGGCGCCGTTCTTTGAGCATGACATCGGCGCAGCGTTCGATCAGGCTGCCGGAGATGCCGGCGGCTATGCGGGCCAGGGTCCCCATGCTGCAGGGGATGACGATCATGGCGTCGGGAGCGGCCGAGCCACTGGCGGCATGGCAGAACAGATCCTCGAAATGAACCAGTCGCACCCCGTCGGTGACCTCAAGGTGGGCCTGGAGGCGCCGCTCGGCACCTTCAAGGTCACCGGAGAGGTCGAGGCCGGTTTCCATGCGGCAGACTTCAGCGCCGCTCATGCTGGCACAGAACGTGACCTCGATCCCCGACAGGCACAGTTGTTCGGCCAGCCTCAGGCCGTAGACCGATCCGGACGCCCCGGTCAGGGCGATAAAAACCCTCTTCATGCCATTCATATTCACCTCGATACCAGGAGCACATCCAACGCCGTGAACAGGAGAAGCGCCACGCTGATGTAGCCGTTCATGTTAAAAAACGCTGCATCCATCTTAGTGAGGTCGCCGTCTTTGAGCAGCCAGTGTTCATAGCCGAGCATGGCAATTGCGGCAGCAATGCCGGCCAGAAAAAACAGTCCCAGCCCGGCCGATAGTTTGAGCCAGATCAGCAGGGCGATCATGACCAGATGAAATGCGCGGGCCATCCAGAGCGAGCCGTTCAGCCCCAGCGCCACCGGGATGGAATGAAGACCTTCGCTGCGGTCGAATTCCAGATCCTGCAGGGCGTAGAGGATGTCGAAGCCGGCTACCCAGAACAACACGACTCCCCCCAGTATCAGGGCGGGTGTTTCGATTGTGCCGCGGATCGCCGCCCAGGCCCCCATGGGGGCGGCCGCAAGACAGACCCCCAGAACCACATGGGCCAGTGAGGTGAAGCGTTTGCAGTAGGAGTAGAGCACCAGAAAAAAGAGGGCGACCGGAGAAAGCCTGAGGCAGAGCGGGTTGAGCATGGCTGCGGCGGCAAGCATCAGCAGCGTTGCCACGAGGATATATGCGAGCGTCGCCCCTTTGCTGATCAGGCCGGCCGGTATGGCTCTGCCGGCGGTGCGCGGGTTACGGGCGTCGATGGCGGCGTCGATCAGGCGGTTCATCCCCATGGCCGCCGTACGGGCCCCGACCATGGCCATGATGATCCAGAATACCTGGCGCACCTCCGGTATCCCCTTGGCTGCCAGCAGAGCGCCGGTCAGTGCGAAGGGGAGAGCGAAGACCGTATGGGAAAATTTAATCATTTCCAGGAAGACGAAAATCTTCCCGAACATGGTCTGTCCGGCTTGGCGTGAACTCATCGGAGTCCCCGCTCAACCATCTCTGCTGAAGTTTTGAGTTCTTTCATGATCGGACCATTGTCGAACATCCCCGGATACTCCTCATAGGGATAAATCTTGGAGAGGGTCCGCAACTGCCCTTCACTGCTGTAGGCATAGGAGGTGCGCAGTTCGTATCGGTGAGGCGAGATGACGATCTCGGTTCCATTCCCGTGTGCCGACAGATCGATCCGCAACTGAACATAGTACTGACGTCCTCCAGCCGGCTGCCCCGGCCCGGTATCAGTCGCGAAATGCCGGGGAGCGGTGATCAGCTGTCTTCCCCCGGAAGATTCTTCCAGAATCCGCAGTTTCATCTCCTCCTCCACGACGGTCCGAACCCTGCGAATCGCTTCCGGGAGTGGCCTCGGTATCCGGGTAACCCGGGAAGGAATCGGTTCCGGCAACGGCCGCAGGTGATAGCAGGCCGGCAGGGATGCCAGCATCACAAGCGCAACAAAGCGGAACAGGTTAGCGGATGCGCTCCCAAAGTGCCGCGGCCCGCCGGAGGAGCTCCGGTTCGTAGGCGACTGGGGGTCGGGAGCGGCCGCAGCCGGTGGCGTCAAGCGCCAGGCGTCGGCCGGATGTGTCGAATATAAGGTCATAACCATAATCAAGTAGATTGATGCAGCGCCAGGATACCGCCGACAGATCTTCTGCCGCAGTAGTGGCGCTGTCGATAAAAATGAGAAGGCGCCCTGAAGCAAACCACGGCATACCCCAGAGCGCTCCGGCAATTTCCCTTACCATGCCGGGCTTCGGATTTTCAAGGGAAATGATGGCGCTCTGCTGAAAGCTCCATTCCAATGGCAGATGGATGTCAGTCACGCCCGGCACCAGATGTTTGAGAAATGACTGCAGCAGCTTTTCCCATGCTTTGGTCATCCAGCAGTCCTCCATGGGCGGCGGACCGACCAGCGTGGCCGGTATGATTGCATCGGGCCGGTGGTTGACGGCCGTAACCTGCAGACGTGCTGCCGGCCCGGCCTGATCGTAAAACCCGGTATGATTGCCGAACGGCCCTTCCGTTACCGTGTCTCCTGGCGTCACAAAGCCTTCCACCACTAGCTCTGCGCCATGTGGCACCTGCAATGGGACCGTGTCGCAGGCCGAAGTCTGCAGAGGCCGCTGCTGCAGAAAACCGGCATATGTCAGTTCGTCGAGCTGTCCCGGCAAGGGAAACATGGCACTGAAAAGCGCGGCCGGCTCACCGCCCAGAGCAATCGCGACCGGCATTGCTGCCCCCTGTTCGGCATAGAGCTCCGCATGGCGGGCAGCTCCGCTGCCCGGTTTCCAGCGGATGGCAACCTGGTTGCGCCCCCTGATCTGCACCCGGTAGATGCCGGCATTGACCGATTCTCCATCCGGCGAGCGGGTCAGCACCAACGGCAGGGTCATATAGCGCGGACAGCCAGATGCGTTACCGTCATCGGGCCAATTCTGCAGGAACGGGAACTGTTCCAGATCAGGGGTGCTCTGGCGGATTCGTTCAGAAGAAGGGCATGCCGACTGTCGGGGCTGATACCGAAAAAATTCGGGAAGTGCCGCAATCTGTCGGTCAAGCACCTCAAGGCGCGGTTCTCTGATCTGGCAAAGCAGTGTTGACATCCTTCCGGCAAGTTGATCAAGATGGTCAACTCCTAGTGCGCAGCAGACCCGTTCCAGAGATCCGAAGAGATTGGTTGCCACACGGTAGTGCGAGCCGGAAGGTTTTTCGAACAGAAGCGCCGGCCCGCCATCCGGTTCGTGGCAGGCCTCCATGGTTACGGCAGCAATATCAAGGCGGGGGTCGACGGGTTCGGTAATCCGGCAGAGGGTGCCGCGTGATTCAAGAAGGGCAAGAAAAGGTCTGAGGCCGTCGCACGGCACACGGCGAGGGATCAATGCCCGAACCTGTTGCGGTAGTATTCATCACCGCGGCGTCGGCGCACGGCGCGGCGATAGAGATCGGCATAATTCTCGGCGGCCGCTTCCCAGGTAAAACGTTTGGCCATGCCGTTCTTGCGGAGTGCGGCCAGGCCGCGCGGGTTATTGTAAAAGGTCCAGACCGCCCAGCCGACCGTATCGAACAGTGCGGTGGCCGAATGGCTCCAGAACTTGAAACCGTCGCCGGTCCTGTTCCATTCATCAAAGTTTTCGACACTGTCATCCAGGCCCCCAGTTGCCCGGACGATGGGGGGGGTGCCGTAGGCCAGGCTGTACATTTGATTCAGGCCGCATGGTTCAAAAGCGGATGGCATGACGAAAAAATCGGCTGCCGCTTCGACCTGATGTGCCAAGGGGTTGTCGTAGCCGATGAAGCAGGCGAATTTGTCCGGATGGAGAGCGGCCATGTCACCAAAGAAAAAATGGGCCCACGGTTCTCCGTTGCCGACTACGACGAACTGCACGTCCATGGCCAGGATTCTGTGCAGTGCCTCGGCCAGTATATCGGTGCCTTTCTGCTGCACCATGCGCGACACCACGCCGAACAGCGGCACGTCATCGCGGACCGGCAGCCCCATTCGTTCCTGCAGGGCCCGTTTGCAGGCGGCCTTGCCGGCTTTTACCGTGCGGGCCGTGTATTTTTTGGCAATGAACGGGTCGTGCTGCGGATTCCACTCCTCGTAGTCAACGCCGTTAAGGATGCCGAACAGATCTGCAGCCCGATCCTGAACAACTCCCTCAAGACCCCAGCCATACTCTGCCGTTCTGATTTCTCTGGCGTATCCCTCGCTGACCGTATTGAGGAGGGTCGCATGGTAGATGCCTCCCTTGAGAAGGTTGACCTGGTCATCCTTCTCAAGTTCAAGGTAGTTGAAATGCCGCCAGCCGATGCCGAGGCTGTCCATCAGCCCCGGGGGAAAACACCCCTGGTGCTGCATGTTATGCAGGGTGAGCAGGGATGCTGCGTGGCCGACGAACCGGTCATGCAGGTAGGTGGTGTTGAGCAGTGCCGGAATTATGCCGGTGTGCCAGTCGTGGGCATGGACCACATCGGGATGAAAATGAAGCATTTTGCACAATTCAAGGCTTGCTTTTGACAGAAATACAAAGCGGAGGTCGTTGTCAGCATATCCCTGTCCTCCCTGTTGATACAGTCCGGAACGACCGTAATATCCCTCGTGCTCCAGAAAATAGACCGGAACTTCGCTCCCCGGCAGACGCCCCTCGTAGACGCCACAGTACTGGTGTCCCAGGCTTCCCATCGGGACCACCAGCGTACCGGGCAGCAGTTTCAGCCCCCATGAGAGGCGATCGACGCACCAGTAGCGGGGAATGACAACTCTGACGTCATGTCCCATACGGGCCAGGTATTTCGGAAGCGCTCCAACAACATCGCCTAACCCACCCTCCTTGGCAAAGGGGGTCGCTTCAGAAGCGGCAAAAAGGATCGAAAGGCGTTGGGGCTGTTTCATGCCGGTGCCGAGGCGAGAGTTTCAGTCGA
The DNA here is from genome assembly GCA_002322035.1 of Geobacter sp. UBA1603. GTDB lineage: Bacteria > Desulfobacterota > Desulfuromonadia > Geobacterales > Pseudopelobacteraceae > UBA1603. The sequence goes on along the minus strand of DCNF01000002.1, from coordinate 68,917 downwards.
GAGTACAGAAGTGCAGTGCTGGCAGGGGGGGAGCAGGTCGAATTCCCTGTGGGCCGCTGCCACGAAAAAATCGATTTCGCGCTTCAGGTGGGGTAGTTCGCTGTTGACAGCTGCCAAGTCTCCCGCCCGTGCGGCCGATTCGATCCTTGCCGCAAGCTGGCGGACAACGGCTGCACCCGCAGAGCCTGCTTCGCCTTTCAGGCCGTGAGCATAGCCTGTCAGCATCTCCTGATCGCCGTTTTGGAAAGCATCATACAGCAACGCCAGTTTCTGTGGTGCAGCGGTGCAGAAAATTCCCAGAACCTCCTTCAGAATTTCACGGCAGTCAAACCGGGTGTAATTATCCCTTATGTATTCGCGGTCGAACGGATCGAGCGCGCAGAATGAAGTCAAGAGGCCGGTGATCGGGCAAACCACCGGTTCCGGAAAAACATGTGCCGAGGCAGCGTCAGGAGGGGACATTCTGCCAGTCTTCCAAGAACTTCTTGATGCCGGCATCGGTCAGGGGGTGCTTTGAAAGCTGAACCATGACGGAATAGGGGATTGTGGCGATGTCTGCGCCGATCAGGGCCGAGTTGAGCACATGGATCGGGTTGCGGATGCTGGCAACGATGATTTCAGCCGTATAACCGTAGTTGTCGAAAATGGTTCTGATCTCCTCAATGATGCCCATACCGTCTTGCGAAATGTCGTCAAGGCGCCCGACAAACGGGGATACATAGGTCGCCCCGGCTTTAGCCGCCAGCAGGGCCTGCAGCGGCGTGAAAATCAGGGTCACGTTGGTTTTGACGCCCTTTGCGGTCAAGGCCTTGCAGGCTTTCAGCCCTTCCGGGGTCATCGGCAGCTTGATGACGATATTTTTATGGATTTTGACAAGCCCCTGGGCTTCTTTGATCATGCCGGGGGCATCCAGGGAAATGACTTCAGCCGAGATCGGGCCATCGACGATCGAAACGATTTCCTTGATAACATCTTTGAATTTACGGCCTGATTTGGCAATCAAGGATGGGTTGGTTGTCACACCGTCCACAAGCCCCAGTTCATGGGCGGCCCGGATTTCGGTGACATCGGCGGTATCGATGAAAAACTTCATGGTTCCTCCTTCAGGAATGAGTATGGTCAAGCTGCTGGCGGTATTTTTCCAGGCAATTCATGGAGCAGAAATAGTGCCGTTCTCCCCCGTGCCTGCCGATAACGGCGTCATCTTCGGAAACATAAACCCCGCATACCGGATCACGGTGAGTGGGTGCCGCAACGGAGCGCGGCCCGGAGACGTCGGTTTTTTTCTTCCCGGCCACCATGGCCATAACGACCCGGTAACCGACGTAAATCAGTAAAAGCCAGATAAGAAGCCTGATCACGGGCACCTTTCATTCATATCGGTAGTACCTGCTCCTGGCCGGGCAGTGACAGAAGAAGTTCGCTGATGGTGCGGCCGTGCACCGGGTGGCGCAGGTCCGGGGCGATGTCATGCAACGGCTGCAACACAAAGCGACGCTCTGCCAGGCGGGGGTGGGGAACTGTCAGGTCAGGCTGGCTGATGACCTGCTCTGCATACAGCAGCAGGTCAAGATCAATGCTGCGCGAATCGCATGAACCGCTTCGTGTGCGACCGAATACTGTGCTTTCTATCCTGACAAGATGTTCGAACAGCTCCCGAGGGGGGAGAAGGGTTGCTACACGCACGACAGCATTGTAGAACGGGGGCTGTCCGGGCGCCATCCCAACCGGGGCGGTCTCGTAGAACCGGGAAAGACCGGTCACCCTGATGCCGGAAATTCTGCCAAGCTCTGAAATGGCCCGCAGCAGGTTGAACTCGCGGTCCCCCTGGTTGGATCCGAGGGCGATATACGCATCTGTTTCCACGCTGCGGATTAAACCACAAAGGTACAAGAAGCGTCAACAACCCAGAAAGATGCCGCAGCAAAAAAACACCCTGGCAACTAGGAGGGAAAGTTACCAGGGCAGATGAGATCCTAAAAAGGACCTCGCAAGTCTTATTTAATTTCAAAATAGCAGTTCAGCGGCGCTGATGCAAGATATTTTTTTTAGTTTCAAATGCCCAACCAATTGTTATTAAAGATTAATTTTGCTTTCCTTTGTCGATGCAGCCTGGTAGCCCTGCGGCCAGTGTCGGATAGCGCAGGTTGACCCCGAGACGCTCGACCATGCGTGAGGCGTCGATGACCTTCGTCTCCGTAACATACGAGAGCATCAGCGGTGTCATGGTCTGCCGGGCCTCGGACAGCGTCACCTGGGGTTGACGCGGGAAACCGAGCAGATCGGCGCAGGCGTTAAAATAGCTGGTCATACTGCTGGGATGGCCGTCGCTGACGTTGAAGATATCCCCCTTGCCGCCCCGCTCTGCAGCTGCGAGGCAGACCGCTGCCAGGTCATCGGCATGGATGCGGTTGCTGGGGCCGGATTCATCCTCGTGCAGCAACGGATGGCCCTGGCTGATCTGCATCAGCGGCAGCCGCCCGGGGCCATAAATTCCGCTCACTCGCAGGATAATGACTGGAGTATCAGTGGCGGTTCCATACTCCTGGAAAGCCCGCTCCGCGTCGAGCCTGCGCTTCCCCATGGCCGAGACCGGTTCCGTCGGCGAATCTTCGCTGACAACCCCGCCATTCGTCTCACTGTAAACCGACGTGGCACTTGTGTAGACGATCGTGAGCGGCGGTTTCCCCTGCCGTAGAGCGCTGATGAAATTCCGGGCGCGGGTGTCGTAGATGCCCCCTCCCGGCGGTGGTACGAAGTAATACACGATGCTGCCGCCCAGATCCGGCAGCGTGATGGCGTGGTGGTCATCCAGCGCCAGGGTTGACGCAGCGAATCCATCCTGCGCCAATAGGGCACATTTGTCCGGGGTGCGGACGCAACAGGTTACGCTGGCCCCTTTTTCTTTCCAGAGCCGGGCAACTCGTGTCCCGATATAGCCGCAGCCGGCAATGATGATTGGTGTGGTGTTCATGATGTGGGCAACTTTCTGATGCACGATATCAGCAGATCAAAAAAAGAGGCATTCCGTGAAGGGATGCCTCCTGCTGTTACGCGAATGAGCCGTCTGAATCAGTGTATTAATCGACTGATTTCCGCAAGAAGGTCGGGATGTCGTACTGGTCTTCGTCTTCATCGATAAACGAAACGGCCGGACGGATGCGGGTGACGTTTTCGGTCTGCTGGCGGTCGCGTTCAAAGGTTGGGCGGTCGTAGAACTTGCTGTCACGCACGGCTGCCGGCGCATGGTGGTCCCTGGCGTGGATACCGCGAATTCCGGGTTTCCTTTCCACGTCGAAGCGGTCGCCGAAACCGGTGACGATCGCGGTGACCTTGATGTCATCACCCATGTTTTCGTCGATCACCACGCCGATGATGATGTTGGCGTCTTCGTGGACCTTCTCGTGGACGGTCTTGTTGACGGCGTCGAAATCATCCATGGTCATGGTGGATGAGCCGGTGATGTTGACCAGCACGCCCTTGGCGCCAGAAACATCGATATCTTCGAGCAGCGGGCTGGAGATGGCGCTCTTGGCGGCTTCCACAGCGCGGTTGTCCCCCTTGGCGATGCCGATACCCATCATGGCCATGCCGCGCTCACTCATGATGGATTTCACGTCGGCAAAGTCAACATTGATGAATCCGGAGGTGGTGATCAGGTCGGAGATGCCCTGAACCGCCTGGCGCAGCACATCATCGGCCGGCTTGAAAGCGTCCAGGATTCCGAGTGAGCGGGGTGCGATGTTCAGCAGCCGGTCGTTGGGAATGATGATCAGGGAGTCCACATGCTTCTTCAGTTCGCGGATACCCTCTTCGGCCTTGGCCAGCCTCTGCTTGCCTTCGCGGGTGAAGGGCTTGGTGACGATGCCGACGGTCAGAGCGCCGGCTTCCCGGGCAACCTCGGCGATAACCGGCGCCGCACCTGTCCCGGTGCCGCCCCCCATGCCGGCGGCGATAAAAATCATGTCGGAGCCCTTGAACATTTCCGACATTTTTTCTCGATCCTCCTGGGCTGCGGTACGCCCGATCTCCGGGTTGGCCCCGGCGCCGAGCCCTTTGGTTGACTGGGCTCCCAGCTGGATTTTAACAGGGGCCTTGGAGTTGCGAAGCGCTTGTGCGTCCGTGTTGGCAACGATGAAATCGACTTTATGTATGTTATTGGCGATCATGGTGTTGACGGCATTTCCCCCGCCGCCGCCGACCCCGATCACCTTGATCACAGCGCTTTGTTCAATGGTCTCATCGAATTCGAACATGGATTTCCCCCTTTAACTCTGGCAATTGTTTCATGTGTTGACGACAAAATGTAACCGCAATTTTTACAAGAATCAAAGGAAAAAACATTAAAAAAAAAGGAGCCGCTAACCCTTTTTAAAATCAGGTTGTTAGCGGCTCCAGAAAGGTGCGGGCCCTGCTGTGTGGCTAGAAAAATTCCCTGAACCAGGACTTCATCCGGCGCATGGCCGTGTTGAAGATGCTGTCTTCCGACTTACCCTGGGTGAACGTGTCGCGCGGCATGGTTGTGTTTCTGCTGCCATAGACGATCAGGCCGACGCCGGTGGCATAGACCGGTGAGTTGACCACGTCGGTCAGTCCGCCGATTTTCTGGGGCACACCACGGCGGACCGGAAGGTTAAAAATCTGCTCGGCCAGTTCCGGCATCCCTTCCAGGATGCTGGAGCCACCGGTGATGACCACGCCCGAGGCGATCGAATCCTCCAGCCCAGACTTGACGATCTCACGGTTGACCAGGGTGAAGATCTCTTCAACCCGGGGGCCGAGGATCTCGCAGAGTACGGTGCGGGATAGTTCGCGCGGTTTGCGGCCACCGACGCTCGGCACCTCGATCTTATCATCCTTGCCGACTAGCGAGGAAAGGCAGCAGCCGTACTTCTGCTTGATCTTCTCCGCTTCTGCCATGGGGGTGCGCAGCCCGACCGCGATGTCGTTCGTCAGGTGATTGCCCCCCAGCGAAAGAACCGAGGTATATTTGATGGCCCCTTCCGAGAAAATGGCGATATCAGTGGTCCCGCCGCCGATGTCCACCAGGCAGACACCCAGCTCTTTCTCATCCGGCGAGAGCACCGCCTCGGAGGATGCCAACTGCTCAAGCACGATGTCGGCCACGTCCAGCCCGGCCCGGTTGCAGGATTTGACGATGTTCTGGGCGCTGGCCACGGCTCCGGTGACGATGTGGACCTTGGCCTCCAGGCGGACGCCGCTCATGCCGAGCGGCTCTCGGATGCCGTCCTGTTCGTCGATGATGAACTCCTGGGGCAGGATGTGGATTACCTCGCGGTCCATCGGGATGGCAATCGCCTTGGCGGCATCGATCACCCGGCGGACATCCTCCTGGGAGACCTCCCGGTTCTTGATGGCGATCACGCCCTGGGAGTTGATCCCCTTGATATGGCCGCCGGCAATGCCGGCATAGACGGATTTGATTTCGCAGCCGGCCATCAGTTCGGCTTCATCGATCGCCTTGCGGATCGAGGCCACGGTGCTTTCGATGTTAATGACGACGCCTTTGCGCAGGCCGCTGGAGGGGCTGGTGCCGATACCGACGATGTCGATCCCGTCTTCGGTGACATTGCCGACAATCGCACAGATTTTTGTCGTTCCGATATCAAGGCCGACGATCAGGTTTTCTCTCTTTGTGGCTGACATGCTCCCCCCTGCCTGATTTCAAATATAAATAATTTGATGTCAACTTTTCTTTATTACGATTTTATCATTGTAGTCCAGATCGATATACTGGAGTGACGGACGCTGGGCCATCAGATCACGGTAGATGCGGGCAAAGCGCTCAATCTTTGCAGCGAAGTCACCCGAACCGACCTTGACCGGGAGCGCTCCGGACGCCGTGAAGAGGGTAAAACCATAACCCTTATCGTAATGAATCTCCGACACATCTGCAAGAATAAATGCGCCTTTTTCACGCAAAATCTGAATCAGCTCACAGGTTGAGCGGAGCGCTTCACGAGAACCGGCCGGGTCACCGGCGAGTTCATCCTCGCGGAATCCGGTCACAACCGGATAGTCAAGCCGGTCCCCCTGGTTGAGTGGTTTGAATACGGTTCCCCTGGTGTCAAGATAATAGAGGAAATCCATGCTGACAATCGCCAGCGGCTCGCGCTCAGTGACCGATATCGACAGGGTGTCCGGAAGGTAGCGGCGGACATGGACCCGTTCCACCCACGGGTTGCGGGTCAGCTGCTCGCCGACCTGCTTTAGGTTAAGCCGAAGCAGGTCACGGCCGGCTTCAACCCCTGAAATTGCTAGAATATCCTCGCGGGAGAGCCGTTTGGCATTGGAAACGTCGATGGTTGCAACCCGGAACAGGGTTACCGAGCCAAGTGCGCGGTAGGCCCCGTACAGAAGCGCAATGCCGATGGTTGCCGATGCCAAAATTCCGGCGTAGCGGGCCAGGGGGCGCAGATATTTCTTCAGATCACGCGGTTTTTTCTGAACCTTGACCTTGTTGGGCGCGATCTTTTTGCGCTGGTATGTGGAGGAGTAATCCTTCACACTGGCTTCTCCCGGTAATTACAGCTGTATTTTTAATGAAGCGGATTCCATGATTGCCGAAACCAGCTGATCAAAGGAAAGCCCGGCACCCTTGGCGGCGATCTCCGGCAGCAGAGACAGCGCGGTCATGCCGGGCAGGGTATTTACCTCGAGAACGTAGCAGTCGCCAGTGTCGGTCACCAGCAGGTCAACACGGCTGTAGCCGCTGCAGCCGAGTGCCCGGTGGGCCGCAAGGCCGACCTGCAGTGCCGAGTCATAGCGCTGCGGGTCAAGGCGGGCAGGGAAGATATGTTCAGCCATTCCTTCGGTGTATTTGGCCTCAAAGTCGTAAAATTCATTTTTCGGGACGATTTCGATCGCCCCGACCGGTCTGTCATCAAGGATACCGACCTGAACTTCCTGCCCCTTGATGTACTGTTCCACAAGAATTTCGGAGTCGTGGCGGAATGCTAACTCCAGGGCTGCCTTCAGATCCTGCTCCTGGTGGACGATCGAAACACCGACCGACGACCCTTCCTGCACCGGCTTGACCACCAGCGGAAAGCCGAAGGGGAGATCAGCACTGCGCACTTCCTCGCCACGCCGGAAATGGCAGAAGGGGGCGGTCAGAATACCGCAGGACTGGAACGCCTGTTTACTGTAAAGTTTATGCATGGCCAGGGCGCTCGCCAGGACACCGGATCCGGTATAAGGGACCTGCATCAGTTCCAGCAGCCCCTGGACGCATCCGTCCTCGCCGTAACGGCCGTGCAGGGCGATGAATGCGGCTTCGATCCCCTCCCGCTGCAGAACTCCGGCCAGATTGCGGCCGGCGTCAATCGCCACGGCATTATATCCCCGGGCCAGCAGCGCCTGGTGAACCGCAGAACCGCTTTTCAGCGAAACATCCCGTTCGGCTGAAAGCCCCCCCATCAGTACGCCGACCTTCTTTGCTTTCATGCCGCTCATGGATCACTCCTCTCCCAGGACGCGCACTTCTTCCTCAAGCGTTATTCCGCAGTGGGACAGTACCGCATTCTTCACGCGATGTGCAAGCTCCAGAAAGTCGCGGGCGGTAGCCCCTCCCGCATTGACCAGAAAATTGCTGTGAACCTCCGACACCTGCGCGCCACCCGCCCGGACTCCGCGCATACCGGCGGCATCGATCAGACGCCAGGCCGCTTGTCCGGGAGGATTTTTAAAAAACGATCCGGCGCTGGGGAAGCCGACGTTGTGTTTGCTGCGCCGTAGCTCCAGATCGCGGCGGATCTCCTCCTCCGTGTTTTCGGCTGCACACGGGTGCAGGGCAAACAGCGCCTCCAGCACGATATCTCCCGGCTCCAATTCGAGATGGCGATAACTATAGTTCATCTCCTGGATACAGAACTCATGTACGCGGCCATCCCGCAGCAGGGTAAGGCAGGCGGTCTGTTCCAGAATCCCCTGACCGTAGGCCCCGGCGTTCATTCTGATTGCACCGCCGATGGTGCCGGGGATGCCGGCGATAAAGCCGATGCCACCCAGACCCCGCTCCTGGGCGAAGCGAACAACCGCCAGATTTTCAGCCCCGGCCCCGGCCCGGATGCGGTTATCTCCCACATCATCGACTTGGTTAAGCCGCTCCAGGGAAATCACGGCTCCGCGAATTCCCTTGTCACGAACCAGCAGGTTGTATCCCCGACCGATGGCCATCCAGGGAATCTGCTGCTCACAGAGCTGCCGGACCAGTTTCTGCAGGTCCGCCGTATCCTCCGGCACGGCGAACAGATCGGCCGGGCCGCCTATCTTGAGTGAGGTGTGGCGGCTCATGGGCTCATTGCAGAGCAGGGTACCGCGAATATGAATATCAGCGTGAGCCAGTCACCCCTCCAGAATCTTTACCAGCGCTTCGCCCTGTTGCCAGATGTTGCCGGCCCCGAGGGTGATCACAATATCCCCTTCCCTGACGATGCCGGCCAGGTGTTCGGGGATCAGTTCCCGATTGCCGATCCAGGTCACATCCTTCTGGCCGTGGCGGCGGATCTCTCCCGCCAGCCGTTCGGCAGTGGCCCCTTCGATCGGCTGTTCTCCGGCGGCATAGACGTCTGTCAGGATCAGGACGTCCGCGTCGTAGAAGGCGGTGACGAATTCGTCGAACAGTTCGTGGGTGCGGGTGTAACGGTGGGGCTGGAAGGTCGCCACAACCCGGCGCTCTGGCCAGCCCTGGCGGGCTGCGGCCAGAGTTGCCCTGATTTCGGCCGGATGGTGGCCGTAGTCATCCACAACCATAATCCCGCGCGGTTCTCCCTTGACCGTAAAGCGCCGCCCGACTCCGCTGAAACGGGCAAAGCCCTCCTGGATGGCACTGAAAGGCACATCCAGCTCAAGCGCTACCGCAATACAGGCCATGGCATTCAGAACGTTGTGGGGGCCAGGCATCGGGAAAGAAACTTCGCCCAGGCGGTAGCCCTTGTAGTGGGCGATGAAGGAAGTCTGGAAGCCGTCATGACGGACATGGGTGGCGCGGATGTCAGCCTGGGATGAAAGCCCGTAGGTCATGTAGCGTTTCTTGACTCGTGGCAGGACGGCACGGATGTTGGGGTCGTCCAGGCAGAGCACCGCCAGTCCGTAAAAGGGGACCTTGTTGATGAACTCAACGAAGGTGTCCTTGATTTCGTCGATTCCGGAGTAGTGGTCCAGGTGATCGGCGTCGATATTGGTTACGACGGCGATGGTGGGGGAGAGGACGAGGAACGAGCCGTCCGATTCGTCCGCTTCGGCCACAAGAAACTTGCCCTGGCCGAGCTGGGCATTGGTGCCGATGGCGTTCAGTTTGCCGCCGATCACGATCGTCGGATCAATGCCGGCATACCCCAGAATTGAGGCGGCCATTGAGGTGGTGGTGGTTTTGCCGTGGGTCCCGGCGATGGCGATGCCGTATTTCATCCGCATCAGTTCGGCCAGCATCTCGGCCCGGGGGATCACCGGCACATGCAGGCGGCGAGCCTCGACCACTTCTGGGTTGTCGTCATGCACAGCGGATGAAATGACCACCACGTCGACATTTTTCAGGTTTTCGGCCTTGTGGCCGATTCCGATTTCTGCGCCGAGCGAGGTCAGCCGCTCGACAATCTCCGACCCGCGCAGATCAGAGCCGGATACCTTGTAGCCGAGGTTCAGAAGGACTTCGGCGATACCGCTCATGCCGATGCCGCCGATCCCGACGAAGTGTATTTTTTCAATTTTTCCGTACATGGTGTTTGCCCTTTCAGGTCATGGTAGCAGCTGTCTGATCAGGCCCGGAGCGAATACCCTGCCGTACCGGGCTGTTCCATCATCTGGGCTCGATTGCCGTAGGTCACGGGGCGCCCCTCCGGCAGCCTCACCGGACGGATCTCCTGCCGGCCAAGCAGATGCAGACGTTCTTCTGCGGTGACAGTGGTCGCCTGGGGCCGTTCAGGGGGGGGCACCGGTCGATACACGGCAGTATCAGTTATGCGCATGGTTCACCTCTGCAATCATCTGGTCAACGATAACGCGGGCAGCATCTGTCCGGGCCAAGCCTGCCGCCAGTGCTCCGGTACGCTTGACGCTTTCGGGATCGCCCGCCAGGTCAGTAATCATCTCTGCCAGCCGGTTACCCGCAAGCTCTTTTTCGAGCAGGACGAAGGCGGCCCCCTTCTTCAAAAGCGCCTCGGCGTTCTTGCGCTGGTGGTCGTCAGTGGCATGGGGAAACGGAATGAAGATGCATGCCTTTCCACAGGCGGTCACTTCGGCGATCGTTGTTGCGCCGGCCCGGCAGATGATCAAGTCGGCCTCGCGGTAGGCGCTTGCCATGTCACTGATGAAGGGGACGACCCGGGCCGGGAGGCCCTGCTTGCGGTAGGCTGAACCGACTGCATCGCAATCCGCTTCACCGGTCTGGTGGACGATCGACAGGCGTTCCCCGAGGCCGGCCAAGGCTGGCAGGGCTTCTGTCATGGCCATGTTGATGGCGTGGGCCCCCTGGCTGCCGCCGAAGACCAACAGGTGAAATTTCCCCTCCTCGCACGGCAGGCCAGGCTCCTGTTGTGCCACCAGATCCAGGATCTGCCGCCTGAGCGGGTTACCGCTTATGCTGACCAGCCCCTCCGGAAAATAGCCGGCCGATTCTTCCAGCGTAATGAAAACCCGCTTGACGAAGCGCGACAGGAGTTTGTTGGTCATGCCGGGAATGGCGTTCTGCTCATGGATAAACCGGGGGATCTGCATACCGGTGGCCGCCAGCACTATCGGTAGTGAGGCATATCCGCCGACTCCCAGTACCAGGTCTGGCTGGTATTCTTTCAGGATCTTCCGCGACTGGGCATAGCCGTAGAGCATCATCACGGCGCCCTTGAGCTGTGAAAGCGATCCTTTACCGCGAATACCTGCCGCCGAGATTGTTTTCAGGCGATATCCGGCGGCAGGGATGGCCCGCGCCTCGATGCCCCGTTCAGTGCCGACAAACAGCACCTCGTTGGCGGGATCCCGGGCAAGAAACTCTTCCGCTACGGCAATGCCGGGAAAAAGGTGGCCGCCGGTGCCTCCCCCTGCGATCAAGAGTTTCACGATTCGTCCTTTGTGGTAATCGGAGATATTTTAAGCCCCGATGAGATGTTGAGCAGAATCCCGACGGCAAACAGGCTGATCAGCAGAGAACTTCCGCCGTAGCTGATAAAGGGGAGCGCCAGCCCTTTTGTCGGGAGCAGGCCGGTGACCACTCCCATGTTGACCGTTGCTTCAATGCCGAACAGCACGGCAATTCCCAGCGCCAGGAAGCGGCCGAAGGTGTCCGGTGCCGCCACGGCAATCCGCATGGCCCGCTGCACCAGCAGGAAAAACATGCCGACAATCACGATCACGCCGATGAAGCCCAGTTCTTCGCCGACGACCGAGAGTATGAAATCGGTGTGGGCTTCCGGCAGGTAAAACAGTTTCTGCTTTCCCTCGCCGAGTCCCTGGCCGAAAACCCCGCCGGTGCCGAGCGCCAGCCAGGACTGGATGATCTGGAAGCCGCTGTTCTGGGGATCGTCCCACGGATTGAGAAAAGCCATGATTCGCCGCCGCCGGTAGGCGACGTTCATCACCAGGAAATAGATGAAGGGCAGGGACAGAAGAAAGACTGAAATAATGTAGGTCAGGCGGGTTCCGGCGGCAAAGAGCATGACAAAGGCCACGAAGAAGAGCGTCAGCGCTGCGCCCATGTCCGGCTGTTTCAGCAAAAGACCGAGCAGGATCATCAGGACAACCATGTAGGGGATGAATCCTCCCCCCAGGGATTTGATCCGGTCCTGCTTTTTGTCAAGGGAGTAGGCCATGTACATGATCAGGGCGATCTTGGCGATTTCCGAGGGCTGCAGGTTGAAGCCGGGCAGCCTGATCCAGCGCGAGGCGCCGCCGGCGCTGCCGCCGATCCCCGGTATCAGCACCAGCACCAGCAGCACCAGGCACCCCAGAAGGGCAGGCACCGCCATCTGCCGCCAGAAGTGGTAGTTGATCCGCATCACGCAGATCATCACACCGAAGCCGACCAAAGCGAAAATCCCCTGGCGCTTGAGAAAGAAGAATCCGTCGTGAAAACGCTTGGCAGCCATGACTGAAGAGGCGGAATAGACCATCACCACACCGAAACAGGTCAGCGCAATCGCCATCAGCATGATCACCAGATCGTATTCTTCCAGTTTCTTGAACATCAGAGTGCCTTTACCGCCGCAATGAAACGCTGGGCGCGCTCCTCGTAATCACGGAACATGTCAAAGCTTGAGCAGGCCGGAGACATGAGTACGGTGCCGCCCGCCGCAGTGATCTGTGAGGCGATCCAGACCGCTTCTTCGAGGCTGGCCGCCCGGTGTGTGTCGGTCAACGCCCCCAGTTCGGCCTGCATGCGGTCGGCAGCCTCGCCGATCAGGATCAGGTGTCTGACCCGTTCCTGCACCAGCACCACCAGCGGGGCATACGAGCCTCCCTTGTCCTTGCCGCCGGCTATCAGGGTAATATTGTCAAAGCTCTCCAGTGCTTTTTCCACGCTGCCAACGTTGGTGGCCTTGCTGTCCTCGTAGTAGCTGACCCCCTTGAATTTTCTGACAAATTCCATCCGATGATGCAGCGCTTCGAAGCTGTT
>DCNF01000002.1:51067-56187 GCA_002322035.1 Geobacter sp. UBA1603 | reverse complement strand
GCCATGATGTTTTCCAGATTGTGGACACCAGTCAGCTTGAAGTCAGCGGTCGGGAACCGCTCCTCGCGCCCCTGGTGGCGATAGATGATCTGCCCGTCCCGGTGGAAGATCCCTTCGCTCAATTCATGTTTCCTGCTGAAGGGAAAGAGCCGCGCCTTCAGTTCCGGAGCATGCTTCCAGACCAGCTCGTCATCCCGGTTGAGGACGGCGAAATCGCCGGCGGTCTGGTTCTCGAAGATACGCAGCTTGGCGTTGATGTAGTCCTGATAGGTCGCATAGCGGTCGAGATGGTCCTCGCTGATATTCAACAGTGCGGCAACGCGGGGGCGGAAGCTACTGATCCACTCCAGTTGGAAGGAGCTGATTTCAGCCACAACTGCATCCACCGTTTTCCCGGATTCTACCAGTTCTATGAGTGGGTCGCCGATGTTACCCCCCACGTAGGTTCTATGGCCGTTGGCTCTGAATATCTCTCCGACCAGGGTGGTTGTCGTTGTCTTGCCGTTGGTGCCGGTGATTGCCACGATCGGTGCGCTGATGAAGCGGCTGGCAAGTTCGATCTCGCTGACGATCTCCCGTCCCGCCGCCTGTGCGGCAATGAGCAGCGGATGATCCATCGGCACGCCGGGAGAAACCACGATCAGGTCGGCATCCAAGAAATCGGATTCGTCATGCCGGCCGAGCACCAAGCGGATGGCGCGCCCTCTCAACTCCGCCAGCACGGCGGCCAGCGCCGTTTCATCCCGCAGATCGGTGGCGGTGACCCGTGCCCCTTTTCCTGCCAGGAAGCGGGCGCAGGCCACGCCGGTGCGAGCCAGGCCGACTACAAGGATTTTTTTGTTTTTAAATCCCATGAGGTGCGTTACGTCCTTTTATTGATCAACCGGCGCGGAGTTTTTTCCCGCGACCGGTTGAGCGCGTTGTTAGACGTGAAGGTGCTTCGAAGAGCCTCCCACTGACATATTTGTGGAGAACGCTGGCAATAAGGGTTTGATACGGAACTCCATCCTCCAATGCTCGTGCTTGGATGTCCATTAAATCCGGGGATGAAAGGCGAATGTTCACACGACGATCTTTCAGGAAGGTCGCCTGTGCCGCAGCCTTATATTGTTCTTTTTCTCGCTTGGAAGGTTTTGTCGAGATTAATTCGCCTTTTTCATAGGCGCCTAACATGTCTTTTTCGTAGTCATCATATTTTTTCATAGGTATTTTCTCCTGCCAGGTAATCTCTGGTTGCCTTGCGGCTGGGAATAATTGTTTTCAAGAAGTAATAATCAGACTCTTCTACAAATGGAATAAGATAAATGTATTCATCCAATGCCACAACAAGAATACGTTGGTTCGGATATTTTGTTTCGTTAGGGTGCTGCAAAACGTCAAGAAGTCCATCTCCTTCAATGGCAAGTACAATCTCTTCGAATGAAATTTCTCGTTCGATCTTGAGTTGTTCGTTTTTTTCATGATTCCATCGAAATATCTTCATAGCAAAATCATATCTCAATGTGTGCCTATTGTCATTACTTGGTTTCCACTCAAAAGCCTTTTCTTTTGGACTTCAAACTCCGCCTCGGTAATAATCCCCCTCTTACGCAAATCATCTAATTTGATTAATTCGGTATAAATGTCATTTGTTTTCATAATGTCATTTTTTATTTGAACATCTTTTTTTAGTTCAATTACAGTGTCCGCTTCTTTTTTCAATTTTGGACGGCTTAATTCAGCGTCTTTTGCGTCAAGACACATAAACTGAATTTCGGCTTTAGGAAAGTTGCCCAGAATATATGGTGGTGCTGCTTCATGCGTGCTCACTACTTGCAGCAATTTCCCAAGACTCGTACAGTATTGGCTCGCCTCTTGGAATGCTTCAGCTTTAAGCGTGCCAGAACCAGAAAATCCCGTTGCAGCTTGACGAGAAACCATGAAAGTATCTTGTCCAATCGGCATAACTCCAGAGTTTGATGCACAACCAGCCAAAAATGCGATAGCCGCGATAATTGACAAATATCTCATAATTTGTATCTCCATGTGTTGTTCTACATGTTATTGACCGGTTCACGCGCATGCACGCGTGAACCGGTGGTCTTCCCAAATGGAACATAATTTTGCAGCTTTCTGCCAAGCAGATTGTCTCTTCTGGACCTGCCAGACATACATCAGGATGATGCTTTTGGAAAATACCTGACGCCCGCCAGTCCTTCAAAGTCATTGTCCTGCGTCCAGAGAATTGCATCATTAGTCTGTGCCGTGGCCAGAATAATACTGTCGGCCATAGGAATCTTTGCATCCAGGCTCAGTTTCGCAGCCAACAGGGCAATAGACGAAGATAATTCGATGATTCTGCCCTGCTGCATTAATGCCGTTGCCTGAAGCGCCGAGTCTTCTCCGCGTTGCCGACAGACCACTTTGAATACCTCATACAAAATAATTGTCGGCACCAATAATTCCAAGACATTGCCAAGCGGTTCCGCAAAACAGTCGGCATTAGGGCCGTCGGAGAAATACTCAAGCCACCCCGATGAGTCCACGATATTCACAGACGGTCTTCCTCTCTACTCACGATGGTGTCAATCCCCTTGAGAAAGCCCCTCATTTCTTTGATATCCTTGGACGGCATCAGTTCGATCCTTGTGCCATAGGCTATGACCTGCATCATCTGCCCAGGAATGAGATGCAAGTTTTCACGAACATCACGCGGAATCACTACTTGGTATTTAGGCGAGAGTTTTACGGTGTTCATGACTTGCTCCGTTCGATCAAGATATCGTTCAACAGCATGATATTCGATGCAATGTGCAATATCAAGCTTGATTCTCGCCTGTATGTAAACATGTTATTCACCAGTTCACGCGCGCACGCGTGAACTGGTGATCCGCCTACACAGGGTTGTTCGCCACTTGAACGGGATGGAATCATTGAGGTCACAATTTGTGACCTCAAGCATCACCGCATCTTCAGCGTCGAGATCGCCACCAGCGCCAGAATGATGGTGATGATCCAGAAACGGACGATGATCTTCGGCTCGGCAACACCTTTCAGCTCGAAATGGTGGTGGATCGGCGCCATGCGGAAGATTCGCTTGCCGCGGTACTTGTAGGACCCCACCTGGAAGATGACCGAGAGAGCCTCCACCACAAAGACCCCGCCGACGATCACCAGCAGGATTTCCTGTTTGGTGAGTACGGCGATGGTGCCGAGGGTGCCCCCCAGGGAGAGAGACCCGACATCTCCCATAAAGACCTCGGCCGGGTAGGAGTTGAACCAGAGGAAACCGAGGCCGGCCCCGACCATGGCGCCGCAGATGACCGCCAGTTCACCCGCCCCGGGAACCCGCGGAATCTGAAGGTAGGCCGACAGGGTGGCATGACCGGCGACATAGGCAAACAGCATGTAGGTTGCGGCATTGATCGCCACCGGGCCGATGGCCAGCCCGTCCAGGCCGTCAGTCAGGTTGACGGCGTTGCTGGCGCCAACGATCACCAGCGTTGCAAAGGGGATGAACCATATCCAGAGATCGGGATGGAAGCGCTTGAAAAAGGGGAAATAGAGTTCGGCGCTGAACCCCGGTTTGAGAAAGAGGAAGACGGAAACAACCCCGGCCAGAAGAACCTGCCAGACCATTTTCTGACGGGGCGAAAGCCCTTTCGGGTTCTTCTCCACCACTTTCTTGTAGTCATCGACAAAGCCGATCAGCCCATAGCCGATGCAGATGAACAGGGCGCTCCAGATATACTGGTTGGAAAGATCGGCCCAGAGCAGGGTCGGGATGATGATGGCGGCCAGGATCATGATGCCGCCCATGGTCGGTGTTCCCTGCTTCTCAAGGTGCGACTCGGGGCCATCGGTGCGGATCACCTGGCGGGCCTGCAGGCTCTCCAACTTTCTGATGATCCACGGGCCAAGCACAAAACAGACGATCAGCGCCGTGATCATGGCGTAGATTGTCCGGAAGGTCAGGTATTTGAAGATGTTGAACAGCTTTACATTAGCCGCCAGCGGATAAAAAATATGATAGAGCATTCCGGGTTCCCCTATCCGTTACGTCTGCGCAGCGCGTCAGCCACCAGTTCCATGTTCATGCCGCGTGACCCCTTGACCAGCACCAGGTCACCCGGCGCCGCATGATCTGCAATATCAGCGGCAATCTGTCGATGATCAAGCCCCCGGATAATCCGGTCAGCCGGCATTCCGCAGCTCTGGGCTCCATCGGCTGTGGCGGCGGTCAGTTCTCCCCGCAGATACAGCCGGTCCGCAACCCGGGCGGCCTGCACCCCGGCCTGATAGTGGAGTTGCCCCTGATCGCCGCCCAGTTCCAGCATGTCGCCCAGGGCCACAAAGGCCTGCCGTGTCCCTTTCAGGCCGGCAAGAGTTGCCAGGGCAGCGGCGGTTGAGGCCGGGTTGGCATTGTAGCTGTCGTCGATCAGAAGCAGCTCTCCTGCTGTTTCGAGGGCAAAGCGCCTGTCATAGGGCCGGAAACGCTCCAGACCGCTGACAATGATGTCAGGTGGCACGCCAAGGGCAGTGGCTGCGGCAGCGGCTGCCAGGGCGTTGTAGATGGAGTGGTTGCCGAATGCCGCCAGAGAGACCGGCCGTGCCTCGCCGAAAATCACCAGGGTAAAGCTTTGGCCCTCGATGCCGCGGAGAACAATATCCTGTGCCCGTACCTCGGCCGCTTCGGCACAGCCGAAGCTGATTCGCCGCACCCCGGCAGGCACGGGAAGAACGTCGATCAGCGGGTCGTCTCCATTGACAACGGCGCAGCCGCCTTCCGGCAGCCGAAGCAGCAGTTCTCCCTTGGCCCTGGCTACATTCGCGACGGTTCCCATGCTTTCCAGGTGGGCCGGAAAGGCATTCAGCACCACGCCGACCTGGGGTGCGGCGATTTTGGCCAGACGGTCGATCTCCCCTGGTTCACTCATGCCCATTTCAAGCACCGCCCAGGCATGCTGCCCTTCAAGCTGAAACAGCATGCGGGGCAGTCCGATCAGGTTATTCAGGTTTCCGACGGTTTTCAGGCCGGGAGCGATCTGCTCCATGATCGCAGCCAGCATCTCCTTACTGGTGGTTTTACCGTTGCTGCCGGTAATTCCGACCAGGGGGATTTCATAACGCTGGCGGAATGC
>DCNF01000002.1:44934-50953 GCA_002322035.1 Geobacter sp. UBA1603 | reverse complement strand
TCAGCCAGCCGGTTTCGGCCAGGGCGGCCGGCACTCCTGCATCGGCAATGCCGGGCAGGAAAGCGTGGCCGTCAAATCGCTCGCCGCGCAGGGGTATAAAAAGTTCTCCCGGGCCGATGGTGCGTGAGTCACTTGATATTCCGGTAACCTCGATGTCGGAATCTCCGATGACCCGGCCTCCGGTGAATGCGGCGATTTCGGCAACGGTGAACATCAGCGTTCCTTTTCTGCAAAGGCGGCGGCCGCCTCTTCGCGATCGTCGAAATGATGCTTGACGGTGCCGATGATCTGATAATCTTCATGCCCTTTGCCGGCCAGAAGGATAATGTCTCCGGCCCGTGCGGTCTCCACGGCGAGCCGGATCGCCTCGCGGCGGTTCTCGCAGATGATGAAGCCTTTCTCGCCTGAAACACTGGCAAGCCGCTCTTGTGTGTACTCGGCCAGCCCAAGCGGAAGAATCCCGGCCCGGATCTGTTCGAGGATCGTGGTCGGATCTTCGGTGCGGGGATTATCGGATGTGACGATAGCCAGGTCTGAGTATTTGGCGGCAATCCGTCCCATGACCGGGCGCTTGCCGGGGTCGCGGTCGCCGCCACAGCCGAAAACGGTGATGATCCGGCCGCTGGCAACATTCTTGAGGGTGGTCAGGACATTTTCCAGGGCATCACCGGTATGGGCATAATCAACCAGGCAGGTCACACCACTGGCATTGTCGACCCGCTCCAGTCGGCCGGGGACCGTGCGGTGCCCCTCAATACCTGATGTAATGGCCGAAAGCGGTAGTTCGAGGGCAATGCCGGCCCCGACGGCCGCCAGAATGTTGGAGAGATTGAACCGTCCGGCCAGCCGTGAGCGAAATGAAAACTCTCCGGCTGGTGTCAGCAGTGTGGCGCTGATCCCGTCGACGGTCAGCGACATCTGAAGCGGGGTTATGTCTGCAGGTCCATCGATGGCATAGGTCAGTACCGGACAGGCTGCCGCCGAAGCGAGATCGCTGCCGCAGGGGTCATCCAGGTTGATGACCGCCCGGCGGCGGGTTTTGATTTCGTCGGGCCGCAGCAGTTCGGAAAACAGGCGCTGCTTGGCCTGACGGTACTGCTCCATGGTCCCGTGGTAGTCCAGGTGGTCGCGGGTCAGGTTGCTGAAAATTCCCACATCGAAATGACAGCCGTCAACCCGTCTCTGCTCCAGGGCATGGGAGGAAACCTCCATGACAAATGCCCGGGCTCCGGCCGCCCCGAGCTGTCTCAACGCCGCCTGGAGTTCGGTCGATTCCGGGGTGGTGTGGGATGCCTCAATCGCGGTCGCACCAAAACGGTAGGCAATCGTCCCGAGGACCGCGGCCGGCAGGCCGGCAGCGCCCAGAATGGCTTCAATCAGGTAGGTGGTGGTGGTTTTGCCGTTCGTGCCGGTAATGCCGATCAGGGGGCGGGTTGCGGTCGGGTCGCCGTTGAAGCGGGCAGCCATTCTGGCCATGGCGGCACGCCCGTCATTGACGCGTATCCAGGGCGTTCCTGAAGGAGCAAAGGCCGGGTCTTCCAGGACGATTGCCGCTGCTTCGGCCGCCAGAGCCTGGCCGATAAAGCGGTGACCGTCAGTGGAATCGCCGCGCAGCGCAAAAAAAAGCGCTCCCCGCTCAACCCGGCGCGAGTCGCAGGTCAGCGAACTCACCGACGTATGCGGATCGCCGTGGAGTTCATATCCGCTGATTGCTGCCAGTAACGGGGTCAGTTCCATCTGTTCTCCGAAAACGGCACAACCTGCCGGAAAGCAGGCTGGCGTTTTGAGTTGTCATGCGGACGGTACGAACTTGATCCAGACTTCGTCGTTACCCTGGATCCGCTGCCCGGGCGGCGGATTCTGTTCGGCTGCCCGCCCGCTTCCGAGCAGCCTGATATTGATGCCCCGTTTTTCCATAACCTGCAGTACCCGTCTCATGCTCATCCCGCGGAAATCCGGCATGACCGAGCCCTGCCCCGGCAGATCGAGGGCATCGCCATCGGCCAGCTGCTCCTGGGGCGGCTGCGCCGGGGCGGCAGCCATGACCGGCCTGGGTGTCGCACCCGGTTCAACCTGGGGAATTATCTTCAGGTACGCCAGGGAGTTCTGGGCGATCCCCCGAAACGCGGGGGCGGCAACAACACCGCCGTATTTAACCCCCTGCGGCTCATCGATGATCACGGTTATGGTGAGCTTGGGCTTGTCGGCCGGGACGAAGCCGACAAAGGACCCGATCCGCTTGGAGGGCGAATAGGCCCGTGTAACCGGATCAACCTTCTGGGCTGTCCCGGTTTTTCCGGCGACCTTGAAGCCTTCGATGGCGGCCTTGGTGCCGGTACCCCCTTCGCCGGTGACGGTTTCCATCATCCGGGCAACCTTGTGAGATGTCTCGGGGGAAATGACCTTGCGCAGCAGCTGTGGCTCAAACTTCTGAACCTCCCGGCCGCCGTCATCCAGAATCCGCTCAACCAGATAGGGCCGCATCAGATTTCCGCCGTTGGCGATGGCTGACATGGCGGCGGTCAGCTGGATGGCAGAAAGTGAAACCCCCTGACCGAAAGCGGTTGTTGCCAACTCGATGCCGTACAGTCGTTTGCGAAGATTGCCGACCGCTTCTCCCGGAAGATCGATGCCGGTCCGCTCGCCGAATCCAAAATTGCGCAGATAGCGGGAAAGGCGCTCATCGCCAAGCTTGAAGCCGATTTTTGCCGCCCCGATGTTGCTGGAATATTTGATGATATCGGAAACTGTCAGCCGCGGATGCGGATGGTCATCGTGTATGACCCGGTCGGCAATCTTGTAGGTACCGTTTTCACAGTTGTAGATGTCACCCGGCTTGATCAGCCCTTCTTCCAAGGCAGCCGCGACGACAAACACCTTAAAGGTCGAGCCTGGTTCGAAACTGTCCGCCACGCTGCGGTTACGCAGGCTGACCTGGCTGTAGCGCGCGTAGGAGTTGGGGTTGAATGTGGGGTAGTTGGCCATGGCCAGCACCCGCCCGGTATCCGACTCCATCACGATGGCCATTCCGCCCTTGGCGTTGCTTTCGGTAACCGCTTTTGCCAGCTCTTTTTCGGTATGGTACTGGATCGTCTTATCGAGGGTCAGGATCAGGTTCTTGCCCGGCGATGAATTCTTAATGACCATATTTTTCACCGCAATGCTGCGCCCGAGCGCATCCCGCTCCGTGACCATGTAGCCGGTGTTGCCCAGGATGGTCGAATCGTATTTGCGTTCCAGTCCTTCAAGGCCGTTGGGGTCCCGCCCGGTGAAGCCGATCACGTGGGCGGCGATCTCCAGATTGGGATAAAAGCGCTTCGACTCCGGCGCCAGGCCGATGCCGGGCAGTTTCATGTTTTTGATGCGGGTGGCGGTTTCAGGAGGCAGCCAGCGTTCAACCCAGATGAATGACTTATCGGCCGACAGTTTGGCGGTCAGGTCCTGTTTGGAAATATTAAGGATCGGGGACAGTACGGCAGCGGTGCCGTCCACATCCTTGATCCGCCGTGGTTCTGCATAGCAGGAGTCCATATTGACCGATTCGGCCAGGGCGGCTCCGTTCCGGTCAAGAATCGCACCGCGGGCCGGAGTGAGTTCGACGCGGTGCTGGTGCTGTTTCTCCGCTTTTTTTATCAGCTCTTCATGCTGAACAATCTGGAGATAAAAGGCTCGACAGACCACACTCAGGAACAACAGGCCAAAAAAGGTCCCGATCATAATGATCCTGACCCGGGCCCATTTTTCCCGTTCGTCTTTCATTTGACCAGGATAATCTGCTGCTCGGTGGGAAGTGCCATGCCAAGTTCCTGCTTGGCGATTGTTTCAACCCGCCCCGGGTTGCGCAGGGAGGCTGCCTCGAGTTTGAGCCGCTTCTGTTCCTGTTCCGCCTCGCGGATCTGGCGGCTGGCATCGGACAGTTGCAGGTTGAGTTCGACAATTCTGAAGCGTGACCAGACATGGAACACTGATACAATCGTCAGCAGAATCATACAGATCATCACGAATCGAAAGCCATCCAGCTTGCCGGAGAAAAGTTCAGCCCCGCTGAAGGGACGCGGCGCGGCAACTTTGCCGTATTCTGCCCGTGATTGTGCCATCTTCTGTCGCTCCTTGCTGCCGGCTTACAGTTTTTGAACAGCACGCAGCTTGGCGCTGCGTGCCCGGGGGTTTGCCTGGTTTTCTTCGTTACCCGCAGTCACCGGCCTGCCGGTGAGAATCTTTACGCGGGGTGCCTGACCGCAGGTGCAGAGCGGGGCGCGCCGGGGGCAGATGCAGCCGGTCGCGTATTCCCGGAACATGTGCTTGACGATTCGGTCTTCCAGTGAGTGGAACGAGATAGCCACTCCTCTCCCGCCCGGGGCCAGGAGATCAAGGGCCGAACGCAAGCCCTCCTCCAGGCTCGCAAGCTCCCCGTTCACCGCAATCCGTAACGCCTGGAATGTGCGTGTTGCCGGATGGATCCGCTCATCCCACATGGCTCGCGGCACGGCGCCTTTGATAATGTCGACCAGCTGCATGGTGGTCTCTATTCTGGCGTTTTGGCGGGCGTCAGTGATAAACGACGCGATCCTTCGTGCCCAGCGTTCTTCGCCATAGTCCCGTATGATCCGCTCCAGCTCCTGCTCTGTGCAGATGTTCAACAGGTCAGCCGCTGTCTGGCCACCGTCGGTGTCCATCCGCATATCCAGCGGAGCATCCTGCTGGAAGCTGAAACCCCGGCTGGCGGTATCGAGCTGATGAGACGAAACCCCCAGGTCGAGGATGAATCCGTCCAGGCTTTTGATCTGCAAAAGATCCAGATGTTGGATCAGGCCGGCGAAGTTGCCCTGAACCGGTTTAAAGCGTTTGCCATGGGTGGCCAGTCGCTGGCTGGCTGCCTGAAGCGCCTGCCGGTCCCGGTCAATGCCGATCAGGATTCCGCCGGGAGCACACTTTTCAAGGATCAGTTCCGCATGGCCGCCACCGCCGAGCGTGCCGTCGAGATACACCCCCCCCGGGCGGGGATCAAGGAAACGCAGAACCTCATCCGGCAGTACCGATAGATGCCGGAAGTCTGACACTACAGCCCCAGTTCGGCAGCGGCCTCGGTGCCGCTCGGGAAATTCATCATGTTCCGGGCCCGGACCTTGTCCCACTCGCTCAAGCTCCAGATCTCGATTTTGTCCATGGTGCCCACGAATTGGATCTCGCGCTCCAGGGCGGCGTCCCGGCGGAAGGTCGGCGGGATGACAAAGCGCCCCAGTTTATCGGCACAGCACTCCTGGGCCGGTGCAATTATGGTGTGCATGATGCTTTTGCGCTGCTCGGAAGTGAAACCCCGGCTGGTTCGGAAGCGCTCCTCGAACGCGAACCATTCGTTGTAGGGGTACACGAGGAGGCCGGAACTGAACTGTCCGTCGCCGAGGCTGATCGGTGCCGAGTTGGTCAGAAAAAACCGCTCGTCACCATAGGTTCCGACCAGAATTTCCCTGAAACGGGCGGGAAGACTGGTGCGACCTTTCGCATCGATTGTCGTCTCGAAAATACCCCTGAACATGCCACCCTCTTGGCACTAATTGCCATAATAATCCACTTTTTTCCACCGTGTGGGAATTTATACCGGCGGTCAAGGGCCATGTCAAGATAAAATCTGACTGCAAATCTGGTGGATAACGGGCGGATAACTAACCAGGAGACAAACGGGAAACCGTGTGCTATAGTGTCAGGCCGCTCGAAACTGGTACGCCCCGGCCCTGGGGCGCTGCCCATAACACACCGGAATCATATGCCATACGAGGATATCAATGACTACAGCACCCGCCAGCAAGATCGCCGTTAACATTGAAGACGAAATGAAACGCTCCTACATGGATTACGCCATGTCGGTCATCATCGGCCGCGCCCTGCCGGATGTGCGCGACGGCCTCAAACCGGTCCACCGCCGCTGTCTCTACGCCATGTACGACATGGGCAACGACTACAATAAGCCCTACAAAAAATCGGCCCGCGTGGTCGGTGACGTCATCGGTAAATACCACCC
>DCNF01000002.1:28149-44860 GCA_002322035.1 Geobacter sp. UBA1603 | reverse complement strand
ATGGCCCAGGACTTTTCCCTGCGCTATATGCTCGTCGACGGTCAGGGGAACTTCGGCTCCGTAGACGGAGACTCTCCGGCGGCCATGCGCTACACCGAAATCCGCCTGCGCCAGCTGACCCACGAACTGTTGAACGATCTCGACAAAGAGACCGTCACCATGACCCCCAACTACAACGACGAGATGCTGGAACCGACGGTCCTGCCGTCAAAATTCCCCAACCTGCTCGTCAACGGTTCCACCGGCATTGCCGTTGGCATGGCCACCAACATTCCGCCCCACAACCTGTCCGAGATCATTGACGGCATCATCGCCACCATCCGGAACCCCGAACTTACTTTTGAAGAACTGCTGGAGATGGTTCCAGGACCGGACTTCCCTACCGGTGCCACCATTTACGGCCGCCAGGGGATCCGGGATGCCTATGCCACCGGCCGCGGCATTATCCAGATCCGCGCCAAGGCTCATATCGAGGCAGCCAGGAAAAGCGAGCGCCAATCAATTGTCATCACCGAGCTTCCCTACCAGGTCAACAAAGCCAAGCTGATCGAGAAGATCGCTGAACTGGTCAAGGAGAAGAAGGTCGAAGGGATCACCGAAATCCGCGACGAATCCGATCGCGAAGGCATGCGGGTGGTGATCGAGGTCAAGCGGGACGAAAACGCCGAGGTTCTCTTAAACCAGCTCTACAAGCTCTCCCAGCTGCAGACCTCTTTCGGCATCATCATGCTGGCCATCGTCCATAACCGGCCGAAGGTCCTCTCGCTGCGGGAGATGATGGACTGTTTCGTCGACCACCGCCGCGAGGTGGTGACCCGCCGCACCAACTTTGAGCTGAAGAAGGCCCTGGCCCGGGCCCATATCCTGGAAGGTCTTAAAATCGCCCTGGACTGGCTCGACGCGGTCATCGAGCTGATCCGCCAGTCCAAGACACCGCCCGAGGCCAAGCAGGCGCTTGTGGACGGCGCTTTCGCCGACCCGGCCTGGCTGCAGAAGCTGAACCTCCCCGCGGCGGAAGGATATGAAAGCGGCGTCACGCTTTCCGAGATCCAGGCCCAGGCGATCCTGGAGATGCGCCTGCAGCGTCTGACCGGCCTGGAACGGGACAAGATCATCGCCGAGTATGAAGAGATCCTTAAATTCATCGCCCGCCTCAGGGAAATTCTTGCTTCAGACGTCGAGATCCTCAAGATCATCGTCGGTGAACTGACAGAAATCCGCGACAAGTTCGGCGACAAGCGCCGCTCCGAGATCGTCGACAAGAGTGCCGATATAACCCTGGAGGACACCATCGAGGATGAGGAGATGGTGGTGACCATCTCTCATACCGGCTACATCAAGCGCAGCGCCGTGGACCTGTACCGTTCCCAGCGTCGCGGCGGCAAAGGCAAAACCGGCATGAAGACCAAAGAGGAGGATTTCGTCGAACAGCTCTTCATCGCCTCCACCAAGGACTACCTGCTCTGTTTTACCGATGCAGGCCGCATGTACTGGCTCAAGGTCTACGAGATCCCGGAAGGGAGCCGTACCACCAAGGGGAAGGCGGTGGTCAACCTGGTCAATGTCGGTATGGAAGAGAAAATCACGACGATACTTCCGGTCAAGGAATTCAGCGAGAACACCTACCTCTTCATGGCCACCCGCAACGGGGTGGTCAAGAAAAGCTCGCTGATGGAATATTCCAACGTGCGCAGCGGAGGCATCTATGCCGTTAAGCTGGACGACGGCGATAAGCTGATTTCAGTGGCGCTGACTGACGGCAGCAAAGACATCTTCCTGGCATCACGGGGCGGCAAATCGATTCGCTTCGGTGAAGACGATGTCAGGCCCATGGGACGGGTCACCCGCGGGGTGCGCGGCATGGACCTGAAGGATGACGACCAGGTAATCGGGATGGAGATCGTTGATCCGAATGTGCCCGGCTCGACCATCTTCACGGTCTGCGAGAACGGCTACGGCAAGCGGACCGACCTTGAGGAATACCGCGGCCAGACCCGCGGCGGCATGGGCAAGATCACCATTAAGACCACCGAGCGCAACGGCGCAGTTGTCAGTGTCATGCAGGTCTCGGACGACAACGACCTGATGGTGATTACCGACCAGGGTAAAATCCTTCGGGTGCCTGTTTCCGGCTTCTCGGTCATCGGCCGTAACACCCAGGGGGTTACCCTGATGAACACCGAGCCCAATGAAAAAGTGGTGGCCGTTGCCAAGCTGGCCGAGAAGGAAGAGGATGAAGATCTGGACGAGGGCGGGGAGCAGATGTGAACCGTCAGACCATCGACACGTCGCTGCGTGAGCGGCGACATATCATCCGGCTGCTTGACTACCTGAAACGGGATGATCTGACCGGCGAGCAGATGGAACGCATCGGCCGCCGCCTTCAGAAATCGGGCAAGCGGGCCCTGACGCCGCTTGTCCGCAAACTATGGCGCGAACAGAACGGAACCGCCATCTACCGCTATACCTGCATGCTGGATTTCTTCGATGCTTCGGCCTGGATGGATCAGCTGATCCAGATCACCCTCAAGCGGACGGATCTGGAGGAGGACGGCAAACTGGCCCTGCTCGACCTGCTCCACGACAGCGGTATTGACGTGACCGCTCCGCCATTCGCCGCCATGACCGGTTATGGCGCATCGTCGCTGGAGGGCTTTGTTGATGACTGCCTGAATGACGGTGAACGGGGCATGGTCCGGTTTGTCGACAGCTTTCTCGACGTTGCTGATGAGTTCCGCGAGCGCATGATTCGCCATCTTTCCCATGTGGCAACAGGCGAGGCGATATCTCTTCTGGAAATTTTGCTCTCCTTCGAGCGGACCGAAGTGGTGCGCGATGCGATCATCGCTCTTGGCAGAATCGAGGACGGCTGCGCCCTGGATGTTCTGATCCGTGCCGAAGCGCGCCATGAAGGCGATCTGCAGGAGCTGATCCGGCGCAGCATTAAGCGCCTCTCTTTTCTGGGGATCACCGAACCGGTGGATTTGCCCCATACGGTTGCAGCACCGCTCCCCTTCCACGAAGTCTGCGCCGGGCCGGTCGACTTCTACGGAGCCCGCTCGCTCTGGTTCTCATGGAAACTTGAAGCCGGCGGTTTTGCGGGGCTTCTGATCCTGGCCAGCGAGGCGGAGGGGATGCTGAATGCCATCAGTTACCGTATGCGTGACGAACGGGAGTACGGCCACATTCTGACCGATGTCTCAGCCGGCGAGCAACTGATGCCGGTCGAGGCCGCCTATGCGCTTGCTTCGCTGCGGGATGCTCTCTACCGCAGTCGCGAGCTGGGTTTCTACCTCCCCCCTGATTTCTATGTCGACATGCGCCTGTTCCGTCCCGACACGCTTAAGCCGGAAGCATACATACCCCGTTTCAGCGTGACCCACCTGGATGGGATTGTCGAGCGGATTCCCACCCATATCGCCACGAGCAACGAACTCCTTGATGCCCCGGGAATGGAGGGGTGGATCCTGTCAGAACCGGCGGTCTATGACGCTGCCGAACGCTTCGCCCGCTTCGATCCGGATCAGGATGCCCAGCAGACCAGCTCGGAACCCCTTGAAGCGGAGATAGCCCGTTTCTGCGACGAATTGATTATTCCCCGCCGGGCAGAGATCATCAAGCGCCTGCTCCTGACGGCCGATTATCTTCAGCAGACCGGCAGCGATGAGCGGGTTGTCCAGCAGGCACTGGCCACGGCCTTGAGTCTGGTCGGCGGTTTTCTGCCGGAGTGCCGGCATCCGTTCGTCAGACGGCTGGTACTTGACAGCGTCGACACGGCCCGTCAGGCCCTGGCCGACGGCTATGATCTGCGGCTGGAGGAAGTATATGACGACGGAGAATAGCAGTGATCGGATTGCAGTAATCGGTGCCGGAAGCTGGGGGACCGCTCTGGCTGCCCGTCTGGCCGCCAACGGCCATGATGTGCTGCTCTGGGCCTACGAGCACGAGGTGATGCAAGAGATCAATGCCAGCCAGACTAATTCGCTCTATCTGCCCGGGATTGCTCTGCCTCTCTCGCTGCGCAGCACCACCGGCCTTGCTGAAGCGGTCAGCGGTCGAGAAATCGTCCTGCTTGTCACCCCGGTCCAGGTCATGCGCGGTGTCCTGCGGCAGCTGGCTGACACTATCCGCAGTTCAGCGATTATTGCCAATGCATCAAAGGGGATCGAGCTTGCTACCCTGAATACCGTCTCTCAAATCTGCGGCGAACTTCTCCCTTCAGGCATCACCGACCGGTATGTCGCTCTTTCCGGACCGACGTTTGCCCGAGAAGTCGCGCAAGGCCTGCCGTCGCTGATCGTGGCGGCCTCGCGTGACGAGCAGGCTGCCCGGCGGGTCCAGGCGGCCTTCAGCTGCCCGAATCTGCGGGTCTATACCAACAACGATGTAACCGGCGTCGAGCTGGGAGGGGCGGTCAAGAACGTGATCGCCATTGCCGCCGGAATTTGTGACGGGCTCGGATTTGGACACAATGCCCGTGCGGCACTGATTACCCGCGGACTGGCCGAAATGAATCGCCTGGGGCAGGCCATGGGCGCCTTTTCGTCAACATTTTCAGGGCTGGCCGGCATGGGTGATCTGGTGCTGACCTGCACCGGCGATCTTTCGCGTAACCGCACCGTCGGTTTCAAGCTGGGGCAGGGGATGAGGCTGGCCGACATCCTGGCCGAGATGCGCATGGTTGCTGAAGGGGTCAAGAGCGCCGAGTCGGTCTTCAATCTGTCAATAAGGCAGGGTGTTGAGATGCCGATCGTCGAACAGACCTACCGGATCCTCCATGAAGACAAACCGGCCCGGGAAGCGGTTACCGAATTGATGGGGCGGGATCTGAAGGCGGAGGGGTAGGCCATGCGCATAGGTCACGGTTACGACGTCCACCGGCTGGTGGATGACAGAAAACTGATTATGGGGGGGGTCACCATCCCCTGGGAGAAGGGGCTGCTTGGTCATTCCGATGCCGACGTGCTGCTGCACGCCATTGCCGATGCCATCCTCGGTGCCATCGGCGAGGGGGACATCGGGAAGCACTTTCCCGACACAGATCCAGCCTACAAGGGGGCCGACAGTTTAAAACTGCTTGAGCATGTGGGGAACGTGGCACGGGGCAAGGGGTATGTCCTCGGCAACCTGGATGCTACGATCATCGCCCAGAAACCAAAGATGGCGCCGCATATTCCGCTGATGCGCGAAAACATCGCCCGGGTGCTGAAAGTCGCTGTTGAGCAGGTTAACGTCAAGGCCACCACCGAGGAGGGACTCGGCTTTACCGGAACCGGCGAGGGGATCTCGGCCCATGCCGTAGCACTGATGGTGTGGGCATGAGCGGGTTTTCAGCCATTGCCGATGCGGCGGCGCGCGGCCGGCGCGTCACTGCTGCCGAAGCGCTGGCGCTGTTTGAAAGCAACGACCTGCTGGCAATCGGCGAACTGGCGGCGGAAGTTAATGAACGCAGAAACGGAAACAACGTCTACTTCAACGTCAACCGCCACATCAACCCCACCAACATCTGTGTCAACCGCTGTGCGTTCTGCGCTTTTTCCCGTACCGCCGCCGATCGTGACGCCTATACCCTGGCGCTGGACGAGATCTGCCGACGGGCGGCCGAGGCAGAACATGACGGAGCAACCGAGATCCACATGGTCGGCGGTCTGCACCCCGACCTTCCCTTCGAATTCTACGAAGATGTGCTGGACGCTATCCGTGCCCAGTCGCCTTCTCTGCATATCAAAGCCTTCACTGCCGTCGAGATTGATTACTTTGCCGGTATTTCCGGACTTTCAATCGGGCAGGTGCTGGAACGCCTGAAAACAGCCGGGCTCGGGTCGATGCCGGGGGGCGGGGCAGAAATCCTGGTGGAAGAGGTGCGCCAGAAAATCTGCCCAGAGAAGATTTCCGGCGCCCGTTGGCTGGAGGTCATCCGCCTGGCCCACCTGGCGGGGCTCAAAACTAACGCCACCATGCTCTATGGCCATCTGGAGGACTTTGCCGACCGGGTGGCTCACATGGAGATGCTGCGCAATCTTCAGGACGAGACCGGCGGCTTCCAGGCTTTCATACCGCTGGCCTTCCAGCCGGAGAACTCTGACCTTAAGCTCGGCATCGGCGGCACTTCCGGCCTGGATGACCTGAAAACTCTGGCGATCAGCCGCATCTTTCTGGATAACTTTGACCACATCAAGGCCTACTGGGTCATGCTCGGCGAGAAAATCGCCCAGGTGTCGCTTGCCTTCGGGGTGAACGACCTGGATGGCACCGTGGTCGAGGAAAAAATCGGCCATGATGCCGGTGCCCGCAGTCCTCAGTCCCTCACGCTGGATGCATTGATCGCCCTGATCCGCACGGCCGGTAAGATCCCTGTCGAGCGAGATACCCTCTACCGCCCGATCAGACGTCATTGACCGATGCTGCGGGCCTGCTTCGCTCCGACGCGCTGCCCCGCGGCAACGGAGAGCGCTCTTCGTCAGCTGCTTATCCCCGGAATTTCCCGGGATCTGTTCGTCCCGGGTATCAGAAGAATCCGTGAACGTTTCCGGGTCTATACCTCAACCACCCCCGCCCCTCTGCCATCTGCCGGTTTGATCATGACTCCGGAAATCCGCCTTCAGTGTGAGATGTACCTCCCGATCGAGGAAATACGCGGGCTCTTTGACCGGCTGTTCCGCTCGGCACTGACCTACCCGCCGCTTTTGACCAACACCCCGTTTTGCCATGCCAGCTGCTGGGCAGATGTTTTCCGGAGTTTGCCGCACCGGTTTCAGCTGTCTGCCGATCCTTCCCGGCTGCTGGAAGCACTGCTTGGTGACCGGGAGCAGTTGATCCGCTTTCTGTTCGCCACATTTCTGCCGGACCGTTTTTATGGCGGTTTCCGGCGCTACCCGGATCAGCTGGAATGGCTGCGGCGCTGGCTGGAAAGCCGGCCGCAGAGGCAAGTCCGCTGTCTTGACGCCGCCTGCGGGACCGGAGAAGGCACATGGGACCTTGTAAGGCTGCTTAACGACAGCAGCCATGAGCCGGGCGCCTGCTTCATCGAAGGGTGGACGATCGAGCCGCTGGAATTGTGGGCGGCCGCCTACGGGTGTTTTCCGCATGATTCCATCAGAGAAGCGGAGTATCGGCAGGCCACCGATGGGCTGATCGCTGACGGATGGAACATGAGGATGCTGTTCAGCTGCTCTGATCTAAAAGACGATCAGGCACCGGCTGTGCCAGAACAGCGGCGCTTCGATCTGATTGTCTGCAATGGCCTGCTGGGTGGCCCGATCATCCATGAGCCGTCAGAAATGGCCCGGGTGGTAGCATATCTCTCCGGCCTGCTCGCGAGCGGAGGGGTGCTGCTGGCCGCCAACTATTTCCATGCAGGCTGGGAAAAGAAGTGCCCGCAGAAAGCGGTGCGGCAATTGTTTGAGAATTCCGGGCTTACGGTGGTTGAGGCCGGAGAAGGGATATGCGGGGCATCTGCCTGAAGCGGAGCTGACGGAGTGAAGCCCGCCCCGACGTGGCCCGGCAGTGAATCTGCCCATGGGGGGCGGGTTGTTCTCACCGGTAAATCGGGTTGACATTTGTCATGAGGCACCATAGGCTCACAGGTATGGGAGACACGATGAAAGCAGAGGTGGTCTTTGTCGGCGCAGGTCCGGGCGCCGATGATCTGATAACGGTGCGCGGTGCGCGTATGCTGCGCAAAGCCGATGTGGTCATCTATGCCGGCAGCCTGGTGGACCGGGAACTGGTGCGGCGCTATGCCGCCACCGCGGATGTCTACGATTCGGCCGGCATGACCCTGAACGAGGTGATCACCGTGATCATGGATGCGGTAGCGGCCGGCCGGCGGATTGTCAGGCTCCATACGGGCGACCCTTCGATCTACGGTGCGATTCAGGAACAGATGGAAGCATTGCGGCGCAGCGGCATCGACTATTCTGTCGTGCCGGGAGTGACAAGCGCTTTTGCCGCCGCTGCGGCCCTCAAGCAGGAGCTGACCCTTCCGGAGGTTTCCCAGACAGTTATCTTCACCCGCATGGAAGGGCGCACGCCGGTCCCGGAGAAAGAACAGCTGCGGAAGCTGGCTGCGATCGGGGCAACCATGGTGATCTACCTTTCGGTCGGGATGATCGAGACGGTGGTGGAGGAACTGCTGCAGGGATCCTATGCGCCGGAGACCCCGGTTGCGGTAGTCTGCAGGGCATCCTGGAGCGACGAACGGATCATCGAGGGTACTCTGGCGGACATTGCCGCTACGGTGAGGGATGCCGGCATCGACCGGCAGGCGCTGATCCTGGTAGGCGATGTGCTTGCCGCACGGCAGGAGTCGCTGAAAGCGCGTTCTCTGCTCTATGATGGGGCCTTCGAGCATGGATTCCGCAGCAGGGCAGTGGTGTAAGGTGCAGGTGGCCGTGATAGCCATCACCGGAAACGGCGCCGCCCTTGGACAGAAACTCTGCTCCGGCCTGGCCGGGTGCGAACTGCTGGTTTCCCGCCGTTATGCCGGTCGGGCTGGCAAAAGGTGCCGGACCTTCGAGCCGGAAGCGCTGTCGGACGTTATCAGTGACGCGTGGAAACAGTACAGCGGGTTCGTGATGATCATGGCCGCCGGCATCGTGGTGCGGATGGTTGCTCCGTTACTGGAATCAAAGCAGAGTGACCCGGCAGTGGTGGTGATGGACGATGCCGGCCGGTTTGCAGTGTCACTGCTTTCCGGTCATCTGGGTGGAGCGAACGAGCTGGCCGAACGCTGTGCCTTCGTAACCGGTGCCCGGGCGGTGATTACTACAGCCACGGATGCGAACAGTCTTCCCTCCTTTGATCTTCTGGCCCGGGACATGGGGTGGCTGATTGACGACATCAGCCGGGTCAAGCTTCTCAATCGTCTACTGCTCGACAATCAGGAAATTGCGGTGGTCGATCCGACCGGTCAGGTCCGGGCCTGGTTCCATGGCCGGGGGAGGCTTTCTTTTCACGACACTATGGCAGCGGCTGCGGACAGCAAGGCCGCAGGTGTTCTCTGGGTCAGCAATCGCCAGATCCCGCCCCAGGCCGTTCCGGAGACCTGTTTGCTGCTCCGGCCCTGCAATCTGACACTGGGAATCGGCTGCAACCGCGGTGCGGCGGCCGATGAAATCGAAATGCTGGTGGCGGCCCACCTGAAGCGGGCGCTGCTGTCCCCCCAGAGTATCGCCTGTATCGCTTCGGCCGATGTCAAACGGGAAGAAGCAGGTTTGCTGGAGTATGCCGGCCGCATCGGCCGGCCGATACGTTTTTTCAGCAGCGAAGAGCTGAATTCCGTATCTGTCCCATCGCCTGTTTCAGAACATGCCATGGCTGCCATCGGCGCTGCGGGTGTGGCCGAGCCGGCTGCCATCCTGGCTTCGGGAGGAGGTAACCTGCTGCTGAAGAAGGTTAAGTCAGAGAATGTGACGCTTGCGGTGGCGGAGATGGGGGCATGATGGAGCACAGCGGCCACAAGGGGCTTCCCCTCGTTGTAATCACCATGGGTGACCCGTGCGGAATCGGCCCCGAAATCATCGTTTCTGCCCTGCAGTCAGCGGATCTGGCGGCCTTGTGCCGGCCGCTGGTGGTCGGTGACCGGATTGCCCTGGAACGGGCGCTGAAGGTCTGCTCGTCGGAACTGATCATCCGCGAAGTCGCCGGACCGGCCGAGGCCGAAAAACTGCAACCGGGCCAGATCGGACTGATTGCCCTGTCATCCCTGCGGGACGTTGACCTGCGTTATGGCCGGCCGACAGCGGAAAGCGGCGACGCGGTCTACCGCTACATCTGCCACGCGGCGCGTCTGTGTCTGGACGGCGTGGCGGACGCCATGGTAACGGCTCCGATCAGCAAGAAGGCCATGAACCTGGCCGGGCATGAATATCCCGGCCATACCGAGCTGCTGGCAGAACTGTGCGGGACCGGTGACTTTGTGATGATGCTGGCGGGAGACCTGCTGCGGGTCAGTCTGGTGACAATCCACGAACCGCTGGCGCGGGTTCCGGACCTGATCACCCATGACAGGGTGCTGAAAACCATCAGGGTTACGTCGGCCGGCTTACAGAGGCTTATGGGGAAAGAAAAACCGAGGCTGGCGGTGGCGGCGCTCAACCCGCATTGCGGAGAAGACGGGATGTTCGGAGAGCAGGACCGGCTCATTATCGCGCCGGCCGTTGCTGTTGCCCGCTCTGAAGGAATCGATGCGGTCGGGCCGCTTTCGGCCGATACGCTTTTTCATGCCGCCCTCGACGGCC
Source organism: Geobacter sp. UBA1603 (assembly GCA_002322035.1). Lineage (GTDB taxonomy): Bacteria > Desulfobacterota > Desulfuromonadia > Geobacterales > Pseudopelobacteraceae > UBA1603. The sequence continues at coordinate 34,619 of DCNF01000002.1, read as the reverse complement.
GTTACGACGGCATCGTGGCCATGTACCACGATCAGGGGCTGATTCCGCTCAAGATGCTCCATTTTGACAATGGGGTCAATATCACCCTCGGACTGCCGATTATCCGCACGTCGGTTGATCATGGCACAGCCTATGACCTGGCCGGCAGCGGCACGGCGTCTGCCGCCAGCCTGCTGGCAGCGGTCAGGATGGCGGCGGCGATGGCCCGGAGTCAGGATCGTGGCGGGGGTGATTCCCGCTCGATGTAATTTCCATAGAAGTGCACGTCAACATCAGATCCTGCGACATAATATGTCGCATCTTCCGGAAGCAGTGCCAGGGCCTGGGCATCGACCATGGTTTTAAGGATTGCGGTCTGCTGGTTGCCGGCCGATGAGGCATACCACCGTCCGTTCTCCTTTTCGAGCGTAACCCGCACAATCTGAACCTTGCCCGGTTTTTTCTTCATATCTTCCCGCAGAACCGCCTTGAAAAGGGGACGCACGGTTTTTGTATGTCCCTGCATTTTCAACAGCGCAGGGAGGACGAATTCTTCGAAGATGATCATGGTTGAGACCGGGTTGCCGGGGAGCGAGAAGACCGGCGTTGTGCCGTGCAGCGCAAAAGCGGTCGGGCCGCCCGGCTTGACCCCGACTTTCCAGAACACCTGCCGTGCTCCCAGTTCCTCAAGCACATCCCGCACCAGGTCGCAATCGCCAGCCGAAACGCCGGCCGACGTGATCAGGACGTCGGCATTCAGGCCTTCGGCCAGTTTTTCGCGATGGCTGTCACGAGTGTCACGGGCGATACCGATGATGCGGGGGAGTGCGCCGCACTCACTCACCGCCGCGGCCAGCGACAGGGTGTTGCTGTTGATGATTTCCCCCGCACCGGGGGTCCGGCCGAGTTCGATCAACTCATCACCGGTGGAAAGAATCGCAACCGTGGGGCGGCGGTAAACCGGCACCAGTGCAATGCCGAAGGATGCCAGCATATTGATTTCAGGCGGCCGGATCAGGGTGCCGGTCCGGACACAGGGTATGCCGGCGGCCACATCCTCGCCCCTGAAGCGGATATGCTGCCCACGGTTTACCGCTTCAAGCAGGGTAACCTCGTGATGTCCGTCATCAGTCTCCTCGACCGGAACGACGGCATCGCAGCCGGTCGGGGTTGGAGCGCCGGTCATGATCCGCACGGCGCAGCCCGGCTCGACCGCTACTCCGTCCGGCCGGGCACCGGCAGGGAGAAATCCGGTAACACGCAGCCTGCAGGGTGGGGTAGCGCAGTCGGCCGCTCGTACGGCATAGCCGTCCATGGCCGAATTGTCCCAGAGCGGCATGTCCCAGGGGGCCGTAATATCTGCGGCCAGAACCCTTCCGGCCGCATCGGGCAGTCCGACTGATTCGCTGCCGATTGGCGTGGCATGTTCAAGAATGATCCTGCGCGCCTGCTCAAAAGAAACCATGTGCGGCATCTCCCGAAGGTGGTATGATCCCAGGTATTCATCGCCTCGTCAGCATCTTGTGCCCTCATGAAAAACCTGGGATGTTTTTTCAAAGGATAACGACAGGATATGAAAAACACAATAGTATTGCGAAGCGGTGCCTGGCTGGTATAATGCGCCGTCGGTCAACACATACAGCGGAGTGCCGTATGAACCTGTCCCATGAAGCGAAAGTAGGACTGTTTTTTGTCCTCGGAGTTATCCTGTTCGGCCTGATGCTGGAGGTGGGCAACCGCTGGAAGATTTTTGACCGGGGGATTCCGTACCGGACCATGCTGTCCTCGACCACCGGCCTCAAACAGGGCGATGCGGTTAAGCTGGCTGGCGTTGAGGTTGGTACGATTACTCTGATTAAAGTTCTTGATGACAGGGTTCAGGTGGATTTCGAGGTGAAGCCCGGCACCCGCATCAAGCAGGATACCGTTGCCGGCATCCGTATGTCGAGTATGCTGGGGGGGCAGTTTCTTGGGCTTACCTTCGGTTCCCCCGCTAGCCCGGATCTGCCGGCGGGAAGCACGGTAAAAAGCTCCGAATCGGCCGGTGTTGACGCGCTGATGGACAGCGTAGGTGGATTGACCCGTGAGGCAAAGCAGATGGTGCTGGATCTGAACCGCAACCAGAACCAGGTTATGGGTAAAATCGCCGGAATGCTTGATGAAAACCGTGCCGTACTGCACGAATCGCTGACAGGTCTGGCACGCATCACCGCCAAGATCGATCGGGGCGACGGTTCCCTGGCGATGCTCTTGAACGACAAGGCGCTCTACACCAATGCTGCCGCCCTGACAGGCCGGCTGAACGATATCAGTGCCCGTATCGAGCGGGGCGAGGGAACCCTGGGGAGGCTCTTGAACGAAGAGGATCTCTATCACGAGGGGTTGGCGGCGGTCAAAGGGATGGGCGACAGTATGAAGAGCTTCAGCGAGACAGCCCGCCGGATCAATTCAGGCGAAGGGACGGTGGGCAAGCTGGTCAACGATCCGGCACTCTATAACGAGCTGAAAGAAACCATTGCCAACCTGAAAGAGATCACCCGCAAGATCAATGAGGGCCAGGGAACGGTCGGCCGGCTGGTCAATGACGATACCCTGTACCGTGATGCCGTCTCGACATTAAAGAAAACCGAAAAAACCATGGAAGGCCTTCAGGATGCCGGACCGATCTCGGTCATCGGCAGCGTGATCGGCACACTGTTCTAGGACTCTGCCATGCCCTTGACTGATTTTCCCCTGTTTGACAGCCACTTCCACATCATCGACAGTCGTTTTCCGTTGGTCCCGAACCAGGGGTACCTGCCGGACGACCTGACCTGCGCCGACTACCGAGCGGCGATGGCGAATTACGAACTGCGGGGCGGAGCGGTGGTATCCGGTTCATTCCAGGCATTTGACCAGGCTTATCTGCTGGATGCCCTGCTGGTCCTCGGGCCCCAGTTCGTCGGAGTGACCAATCTGCCGTCTACCGTCAGCGACCAGGAGATCATCGATCTGGATCATGGCGGGGTACGGGCGGTGCGCTTCAACATAAAGCGGGGAGGCTCCGAGGATGTGCGCCACATCGAGACCATGGCCCGCCGGGTACAGGAACTGGCCGGCTGGCATGTGGAGCTGTACGTGGATTCCAAAGAGCTGGGCGGACTGTTCGACACGCTCGTCAGCCTGCCGTCGTGCAGTATTGATCACCTGGGATTGTCGCGGGAGGGCCTGCCCACCCTGCTGAAACTGGCCGAGAAGGGAGTGCGGGTCAAGGCCACCGGCTTCGGCCGGGTCGATTTCGATGTGCCGACGGCACTGAAAGAACTCTACAACGCCAATCCTGATTGTCTCATGTTCGGTACCGACCTCCCCTCCACCCGTGCCCCGCGCCCCTATCGCGACGAGGATTTCCTGCTGGTGGTCGAGACCTTGGGCGATGATGATGCGGCCCGCAAGGTTTTTTACGACAATGCGGTGACGTATTATCGGGTACGCTTGTAAATGAAATTTCTCAAGGTGGTCATCCGGTTAACCGCCTGGGCCATTATTCTGCTGAGCGGTATTGTGATGCCATTTGTCCTGTATCAACTTTATGCCGTTACCCTGGGTGGTGCGGTTGAAGGGGAAATTATCTATCTGGATTCAGTTGCGCCTGCAAAAATGCGTGCTGCGGCCGAGTTTGTTGTCACAATCGGAGTACTTGTCTTTGGATTGGCGCTGGAACACTACGGAACAAAGGCTATGGATAAACGAATCAAAATAAAGTCAAGCGTCACTATTTAGAAAAGGAGAACCGCATGAACCCCAACTGGAAAATCGACACCGTTGCCGTACAGGGGGGCTGGGAGCCGCAGGCCGGCGAACCGCGCATCCTCCCCATCATCCAGAGCACCACCTTCAAGTACGACAGTGCTGAGCATGTCACCAAACTGTTCGATCTGGAGGCGGCCGGTTTCTTCTACACCCGGCTGGCCAATCCTACCACCGACGGCTTCGAGCGCAAGATCGCCCAGATGGAGGGGGGCGTGGGGGCCATGGCCACTTCGTCCGGCCAGGCGGCCACAACCCTGGCGATCATGAACATCTGCCAGGCCGGCCAGCACATCGTCACCGCCAGCACACTCTACGGCGGCACCTACAATCTGTTCGCCGTGACGCTGCCCAAGATGGGCATCGAGGTGACCTTCGTCGACCCGGAGCTGCCGGCCGAGGAGATCAAGAAGGCCTTCAAGCCCAACACCCGCTGCCTCTTTGCCGAGACCATCGGCAACCCGGGGTTGAACATCCTCGACTTCGAGAAGTTCGCATCTATCGCCAACGAGATGCAGGCGCCGCTGATCATCGACAACACCTTCGGCACACCCTATCTCTGCCGCCCCTTCGAGCACGGCGCCCACATCGTGATCCACTCCGCCACCAAGTACATCGACGGCCACGCCACCAGCGTCGGTGGGGTGATCGTGGATGGAGGCACCTTTAACTGGGCTAACGGCCGCTACCCGGAACTGACCGAGCCGGACATCAGTTACCACGGCCTGGAGTACGTCAAAACCTTCGGCCCCCTGGCTTACATCATCAAGGCCCGCGTCCAGCTGATGCGTGACCTGGGCACCCCGCCGGGACCGTTCAACTCGTTCCTCTTCAACCTGGGGCTGGAGACTCTCCACCTGCGCATGCAGCGCCACAGCGACAACGCCCTGGCCGTGGCGAAATTCCTGGAGACCCATCCGCTGGTAACGTGGGTCTGCTATCCAGGCCTGGAAAGCCACCCGACCCACGACCGGGCGAAGAAATACCTGCCCAAAGGATCCAGTGGTGTGCTGACCTTCGGCATCAAGGGAGGAGCCGAGGCAGGGAGGACGTTCATGGAATCCACCAAACTGGTGGCCCTTGTCGTCCATGTGGGCGATGCCCGCAGCTGCGTGCTGCACCCGGCCAGCACCACCCACCGCCAGCTTTCCGAGGAGCAGCAGGAATCCAGCGGCGTCAAGCCGGACCTGATCCGCCTCTCCATCGGCATCGAAGATGCGGGGGATATCATTGCTGACATCGACCAGGCACTACAGGTAAGCCAGAAGTAAATTAAGACAAAAGCTTGAAACACGGAGGGCACAGAGGGCACAGAGAGTATCGAACATCAGGCCAGAGAGAAAATTTTTCAAAGGCTTGATTATGACATCTCCGTGTACTCTGCTCCTCCGTGTTATTCAAAAGGTTTGAGTTATGGACATCCTCATCGGCACCTTCACCATGCGCCCCTACGTGTTTGCCTTTTTCGCGGCTTTCCTGCTGGTCTGCGTCCCGCACGTGGGGTGGCGGCGGACGCTGACATTCACGGTGGCCGGCTACCTGATCGCCTTCGGGTCGGAGTGGCTCTCGATCAACACCGGTTTCCCCTACGGCTGGTACTACTACATCAATGCCACCAGCCACAAGGAACTCTGGATCGCCGGGGTGCCGTTCTTCGATTCGCTCTCCTATGTGTTTCTCTCGTACTGCAGCTATGCCACGGCCCTGTTCATCCTCTCGCCCCTCAAAGCCTGGCGCTGGAATGTCGTCACCCTTGAGACCCGCCGCATCCGGCGGTCGATCTCGGCCCTGGTGCTGGGGGCCTTTCTGCAGACTTTCCTCGACATCGTCATCGATCCGGTGGCTTTGCAGGGCAGACGCTGGTTCCTTGGGCAGATTTACGGCTACAAGGAACAGGGGATCCACTTCGGGGTGCCGCTCTCGAACTATTGGGGCTGGCTGCTGACCAGCCTGTTCCTGGTAGGGGCCTTTCAGATCATCGATGCCCGTCGCCGGGCCGAGCCGCCCACAGGGGTCTGCAACATGCCGTTCCGCTCTTTGCTGGGGCCGGTGCTCTATCTGTCGGTTTTGATTTTCAATCTGGGGATGACGCTCTGGATCGGGGAAAACTTCCAGGCCCTGGAAGGGGCGCTGATGTACACGCTGCCGATCCTGATCGTGACGATCCTGGCGCTGCGCAGAGCTAACGGCTATTCAAAGGAGGAACTGGGAGAGCATCTCAAGGATTATCCCTGGTCACCCGCCGCTACACGGTTTCCAGAAATTTCCTTACGGAGCGGGTAAGGCTGGCAGCGGCCACCCTACTGTTGCCTGCCAGGCGAACCAACTGCGGAATGATGCGGGGCCTTTTCAGGCAGGTGAGCAGAACATTCGGAATTCTGATGGTCATAGTATCGTCGCAGAATTCATCCAGAGAAAACAGAAGCTCTTCATCCAGCGGATCGCTCACACAGCGAAGAGCGGCACAGGGAATTCGGTGTTCAGTTGCTACAAGCCCAATGGCGGCGCTTTCCATTTCGACCACCGCATGGCGGGCGGATTGAGAAAAAAGTGCCGCCAGTTGTTTTTTGGGGATCACCTTTGGTGTGCTGACAAAGAACCCTCCGAACAGCCGCTCTTCCGGGCACGACCGTGCAACGAAGTTGCGGCAGGCATCGGGGACCGGCACTGGTATATCTTCGACGCCGCCATTGGCAACAATC
>DCNF01000002.1:27849-28021 GCA_002322035.1 Geobacter sp. UBA1603 | reverse complement strand
TCCATCCGCGAATAACGGCGGCGGCGCATCTCCCGGCATTTTCAAATCCCATGCCCGAGGCGGTGGCAAGTATCTGGTGGCTGTTCTCGGTGCCGTGCCAGACAGATATCCCCTGGATTATTCCGGCGCTGGTCGCTTTCAGGCCGGCCCGCACGGCCTTCAGTTCTTCCGG
>DCNF01000002.1:26955-27609 GCA_002322035.1 Geobacter sp. UBA1603 | reverse complement strand
CGAGGGTTCGAATCCCTCTCTCTCCGCCAGTAAACAATCCAGCATCGTCCGATGCGGTCCAAAAGCCCCTGAGAAATCAGGGGCTTTTTGTTTTTTATCGTCCAGCCATATCCTGCCCCGTCTTTTGACATCCGGCATTTTTTATGGTATTTTTACACCCATAATACCACAAAAAATTTCTGATACCATAAAAACCGGGGGATATATGCCAAAGCGTGTAATTCCGCTGACTGACGTCCAGGTTAAGAACGCAAAGCCCAAAGAGAAAGACTACAAGCTGGCTGATGGGTTCGGCCTGGTGCTTCTCGTAAAGAAAACAGGCGGGAAGCTCTGGCACTTCAACTATACTTTTGGAGGGAAGCAATTGCTGCTATCCCTCGGCACCTACCCTGAAATCACTCTCGCAGAAGCCCGCCAGCGGCGTGAAGACGCCCGCAAACTCCTTGCCCACGGAATAAGCCCCGGGGAAGCCCGCAAAGCAGAAAAGCAGTCGCAGACCCAACAGGCTGAGACCTTCGAGGCAATTGCCCTTGAATGGTACAACCGCCAAGTGCCGGTCTGGGCAGAGACTCATGCCGCAACCGTTATCGCTCGCCTGAAACGCGACGTGTTCCCCCATGTCGGCACCAGACCGATTGCCGAACTGAAAGCGAC
>DCNF01000002.1:24734-26841 GCA_002322035.1 Geobacter sp. UBA1603 | reverse complement strand
CACCGGGTGAAATCCATCTGCGGTCAGGTATTCCGGTATGCCGTCGCCACCGGCCGGGCTGAACGCGATTGCACGGCCGACCTGAGAGGCACGCTGACACCGGTCATCCCCAAACACCACGCGGCCCTCACCGACCCGAAGGATGTCGCCCCCTTCCTGCGCGCCATCGATGACTACAGCGGCTCGTTCATCGTCAAATGCGCCCTGCGACTATCGTCTCTTGTTTTCCTGCGACCGGGTGAATTACGCCTGGCGGAATGGACGGAATTTGATCTGGATGCGGGCGAATGGAATGTGCCGATCGAGCGGATGAAGCTCAAGAAGCGCCTGAAGGAGTCCCGCAAAGGTGAAAAGCACCTTGTCCCGCTGGCACGGCAGGCGGTAGGAGTACTGAAAGAGCTTCATAAAGTAACCGGCAGTGGCAAGTATCTCTTTCCGAGCATGAATACTACCCTGAAGCCAATCAGCGATGTTACGGTCAATCATGCGATCCGGCGCATGGGGTACGAAAAAGGCGAGATGACCGCCCACGGTTTCAGGGCCATGGCCCGGACGATCCTTGAGGAGGTTCTGCATGTTCAGCCTGAGATCATCGAGCATCAACTGGCTCATGTTGTCAGGGATTCGCTCGGGCGCGCTTACAATCGCACGACTCACCTGGTGGCACGGAAGAAGATGATGCAGACGTGGGCCGACTATCTCGATAATCTGAAGAACGGAGCAAAAGTTATACAGATATCTGAGCGATCCGCAGGCTGAAGAATTATTTGTTGTTTCCGGATGTTTCTGCTCGTAACATATTGTTTTAATTGTAATTTTATCAAAAAATGTCCTTGACGCAATCGGCTGAGACGGTATTATAACGTCTCAAATTGATTGATCCGGTCCGGCATGGCGGGCCAACGGTCACGGCATAGACCCGGCAGCAGCAATACTCGGCCTGCTGTCTTAAGGATTGGGTCTCCCATGCATCAACATGCAACGGCCATTTCCCCGAAACGGGGGTAGTGGCCGTTTTTTGTTTTTCCGGCAGGGGATTGAAGGAGCCGGTGAATTGAATGCCGAGGCACCTTCCCCCCGGGAAGATATTACAGGTAGAGGACAGTATGTTCCAAAGCAGTCCTGAAGCATCCGTTAATTGCACACAGAATCAAGGAGGTTTTATGCACAGCACATTACCCGAGACCGGTTTTGTCCGACTGCCCAACATCATCGGCGACGCAAAGGCCGACCCACCCATCCCCCCTCTGTATCCTGTCAGTCGCTCCACCTGGTGGGAAGGTGTGCGATCCGGGCGCTATCCCCAGCCGGTAAAACTCGGTCCAAGGATAACAGCCTGGCGGGTTGAGGATATCCGATCACTGATCGCCCGCGACATGCATGTCGAATAGCCGTGCCTGGTCGAGGGAAGACAGCATGACCGCTGCTGGAACCGTTACCAAACTCGCCTCCTGCCGCAGCGAGCACGACGACACCCAGGCCGCCGAAATGTCAGTACTGGGAGCCATGCTGCTGGATCAGGACTGCATCCCGAAGGTCACGGCCCTGATATCCGAAGGTGACTTTCATCAGGAAAGCAACCGGCTGGTCTTCACTCTGCTGGTGACACTGCATCGTGAAAATATCCCGGCCGACCTGGTGACAGTCTGTCACCGACTGAAGGAGGAAGGTAATCTGGAGCGGATCGGCGGCGGCGCCTATGTCGCCGAGCTGGTGGATTTCACCCCATCATCGGCAAATGTGGCCTATTACGCCAGGATTGTCCGCAAACGAGCCCGGGAGCGGAGGATCGGCAGCATGGCCCATGAACTTGCCATGGACCCCGGCAGTCTGCAGAAGATATTGCCCCGCCTGTCCGAGCTGCGGGAGGAAGAACAGAACAGTGAACCGGGACGGCAGCTCAAGGTGTTGAGCCTCCAGGAACTTCTGCAGATCAGCTTCCCCGAGCGCGAAAATCTGCTCTTCCCCATCATCCTCACTCAGAGCCTCAGCATGATTCACGCCTGGCGCGGTCTGGGCAAGACCCATATCGGCCTCGGGATCGCCTATGCCGTTGCCAATGGCGGTACATTTCTCAAATGGCACTCTCCCAGGCCGCGAGGTGTCC
>DCNF01000002.1:24349-24658 GCA_002322035.1 Geobacter sp. UBA1603 | reverse complement strand
TGGCGAAATGCCGGGCCGAGCCTTGCAGGAGAGGCTGGCCGCCATAAATGCCGCCAGTGACCGGGAACCGTTGCCGGACTATTTCCGCATCATCACTCCCGATCTGCAGGAGGCGGGGACTATGCCGGACCTCTCCACCATTGAGGGGCAGACAGCGGTCAACAGTATGCTGACACCGGAAACCGCCCTGATAGTTGTCGACAACATCAGTTGCCTCTGCCGCTCCGGCAGGGAGAACGAAGCAGAAAGCTGGCTTCCGGTCCAGGGGTGGGCGTTGCGGCAGCGGGCGGCAGGTCGGGCGGTCCTCTT
>DCNF01000002.1:24051-24260 GCA_002322035.1 Geobacter sp. UBA1603 | reverse complement strand
CCAGCAAACGGGAGGACATGCTTGATACGGTCATCAAGCTGAAACGCCCGGTCGATTACGAACCGAGCAAGGGGGCCGTGTTTGAGGTGATCTTCGAGAAGGCCCGCCATCTCAAGGGGGAGGACACCGCCAGCTTCGAGGCACAGCTGACCACAAACGCGCTCACTGGCCTTCAGGAGTGGATCTACAAGGATGTTGCGCAGACCTCT
>DCNF01000002.1:23573-23879 GCA_002322035.1 Geobacter sp. UBA1603 | reverse complement strand
AGGCAAAAAGTGACAGTTGCGCGGTTGCGCTCTCTATAGGGGCGCAACAACGCAACTCTCCAGTCAACGGGATACAAGCAGTGCAACTATCTGCCGCACATTGAGGATCATGCTGCTGCACGAAGTGAAATCTGAGAAGAGTCCGGTCTGGAGCCTGTCCCCCATACCCGCTGTTCGAGGTTGGTCAGGTTTTCAGGTTCTGGTTTTCCCCCTCGTTTTCCGCGCTGTGTCAGTCTGCACCGCCACAGTCTGGATTATTGAAAATCCTGATTCTTCTCAACCTGACGCGACATTTTCAGGAGGAAC
>DCNF01000002.1:23166-23494 GCA_002322035.1 Geobacter sp. UBA1603 | reverse complement strand
GAACACTCAATGAGTCATGAAACAGAGACATTCAACGCTCAAGCTGAGGTTGATCGGGTCCGTCAGCGGCGCGCCGAGGCACGGCGCAAGCTGTACCGCAAGAGCCGACTCGACCGCTACCGTGCGGAACTGGTCGCCATGAAACAGGCCGGCGCCTCGTGTGCCGATCTGGCCGAATGGTTACGAACATACCACCGGCTGAAAATCCATCGCAGCTCCATAGACCGTTACCTGAAAAAACTGCCGGAACTGGCATCGCCTGGGGAAATCTGATGCCGAGTTTCCGTTCGCCCAAGTCGCAATCGGATCACGCCGTCTCGCAGAAGGT
>DCNF01000002.1:21250-23138 GCA_002322035.1 Geobacter sp. UBA1603 | reverse complement strand
TCGCAGAAGGTCTCTCTGGGCACAGGGCGTCACGATCACCGGGATGACGGCAGGATTCACAGTGTCGGCACGGCACGCAATTACGGCACTTCACTCAAGGGAAGCGCCAGGTATATGCGTGAAAACCGGTTGGGGGACCTCCGCAACATGACGCCGGAGATTGCCATGCGTTATCTGGAGTCACGGGCGGCAACGGTTTCCCAGAAAACCCTGGATCTCGACCGACAGGCGCTTCAGATGCACCTGGGCGTTAAACTCGATGTCGTGAAAAGTCAGGTCGAAACGAAACTCTCCACCAGGAGCTACACTCCGGCCCAGATGCAGCGCATTGCTGCCGCCCAGTCGGAAAAGAACAGCCTGGCAACACAGATTGCCTACAGTGCCGGCCTGCGGGCGCACGAGTTGCTGACGATCCGGTCGGCAGGTGAACAGCAGCCGTCGAGCCATCGGGTCTGGAGTCAGGAGCGCTTCAGCGGGAGGGATGGCGTGCGGTACACCGTCACGGGCAAGGGAGGTCTTGTCAGAGAGATCCTGCTGTCGAAGGAATTGGCTGCTCGGCTGGAGGAAACCCGTCTCGTGGAGCCGCGGCAGGTAATCGACCGTGGCGTGAAATACATCCAGCATTACGACATCGGCGGTGGCCGGGCCTGGAGCCAGAGCTTTTCGGCAGCCAGTCAGCGGGAGTTGGGTTTCTCCACCGGAGCGCATGGCCTGCGCCACAGCTATGCCCAGGAACGGATGGAAGAATTGCAGCGAAACGGAATGAATTACGATGATGCAAAAGGAACTGTCGCCCAAGAGGTCGGGCATTTCGAATCAAATACTACGGAGGCATATTTAAGATGAGTTTTCCTGATTATGAAAAAATGCAGGCTAAATCCAGGATGAACGTGGCACGGATACTGATTGCGATTGTGATGTTTATTCTGTTCTGTTGGCTGAACTGGTGGGTTATGCCGAACCTGGCAATAGTACGTCTCGATGAGAAGGGGGTCCAGATGCCGAAGACGTGCTATATACTCATGGGGCAGAAAGACAACAAGTTCCTCGGCTACAGAATAATCAAGGGAATGGAATACGGTTGGGACGGTGTCCCTGCCGCCTGGCCGTATATGGTGGCCGGCATTATCCCGGCTCTGGGCATCGGCTTCTGTATCGGTGAACTTGCCCGACGAAAATTCGCGATTGCAGAGGTTTCCCAGAAAGCACTTTTAGAAGCCAATCAGATCAAATTAGATGCCTGGAAAACTGACATTGAGGCACAGGATATAATCCGTGAGGCCAATAAATTGAATAGCGAGCTTTACAGTTTGAAAAATCGCCTTCACGAAGATCTGATGATTTGTCGTGCTGTAACGGTAAATTCAGAAGAAAAAATCCGTAAGTGTGACGAGAAGCTTGGTGAAATACCAAAAGTTGAACGGGAACTGGAAAAGGCCAGGAATGCCCTTGCAAAATTCAATCGAAACAAGAAGGTCAACACTTGACGGTATTGGGCTAGATTGGCTAAAATTACTCCATATATAACGCACCGTGGCGTTCTGTCTCCCTTGAGACACACGGTGGCTTGCAGAGCCGGCCTTCAGGCAAATCTGCAGGTTCTATCCATACCGGCATACAGTGCGAAGGATAGCAGCGGTGAACAGTCCCACGCTGAACAATCAGGGGGCGAATCGGGAAGGCGACTTCTCGCGGTGGTTGATGACCATCGGCCTCGGCAGCAAAGCTGACCGTATGGCAATCTAACGCGACGCAAATTCAGGCAACATCACAGATCAGAAGAGGCTCCTTACCGGGAGCCTTTTCATTTTGGGGCTGGGTAATATTCAGCATCCATAACATTCCCCCTTTTGGGGTACCGAACTGCATGGTGGCTGTTTTGGCTACC
>DCNF01000002.1:20804-21189 GCA_002322035.1 Geobacter sp. UBA1603 | reverse complement strand
TTTTTGCCACCTACAGTCAATGGCGCATACTTGGGTACAAAAATGGTACCATCAATGCGCCATTGCCTGACGCCGAAATCATGCCATGATAATCGGCATAATATCAGGCAAAATTCACATGCAAAATAATAATTATTCAATAATATCAGTGTACATTCTAAGAATACTATCGGCAAAACAATCGGCAGCAGCAGACATATCACTTTGCTACCTCTCAATTATACTGTTGCATAGGCCCTTCAAATGCATTACAGTAACCTCCGTTACATTATAATTGAGAGACGGCGGTGTGGCCGATGAAATTCTACAACCGTGCCAGCGAACTGGAAGAGCTCGCCAATCTCCATGAGCAATCGGCATCGTCCGGCAGGATGACCGTCATCAC
>DCNF01000002.1:20460-20630 GCA_002322035.1 Geobacter sp. UBA1603 | reverse complement strand
GCCACCCTGCCGGTTATCGGCGAAATTCGCACCTTCCGCGACATATTCACCCTGTTGATCGAACTTTCCCGCACTGAACGCCTTACCCTGATCATTGATGAGTTCCAGGAGTTTTTCAGCATCAACCCTGCGGTCTACTCGGAGATTCAGGGGATCTGGGACCGCAACAA
>DCNF01000002.1:19818-20366 GCA_002322035.1 Geobacter sp. UBA1603 | reverse complement strand
CACCGCATCTTCCAGGACGCCAAGGAGCCGCTCTTCGGTCGTGCCGATCGGATCATCTTCCTCAAGCCTTTCAGCATCGCCGCCATCCACGAAGTCCTGACCGATCACGGGCATCATGACACCCAGTCCCTGTTCGACAGCTATGCCATTACCGGCGGTCTCCCCAAATATCTGGAGCTTTTGGCCGAGAACAGGTCGTTGACCCACAAGAAGATGCTCGACTTCATCCTCAAGCCGCACTCGCCGTTTCTCGCCGAGGGAAAGAACCTGCTGGTTGAAGAGTTCGGCAGGGAATACGGCACTTACTTTTCCATTCTCGAACTGATTGCCGCCGGCAAAACCGCCCGCAGTGAAGTCGAGTCGGTGTTGGAGATCCACAGCGGTGCGTATCTGGCCAAACTGGAGGACGAGTATGCCCTGATCGCCAAACATCGCCCCATCAACGCCAAGCCGGGCGGCCGGTTGCAGAAATACTACCTGCGGGACAACTTCCTCAGTTTCTGGTTCCGCTTCATCTATCGCAACCTGTCAGCGGTGGAGACCGGCAA
>DCNF01000002.1:19312-19481 GCA_002322035.1 Geobacter sp. UBA1603 | reverse complement strand
CGGCGGAGTTTCTGCCGTCGAAACAGAACATCTGACATTGAAATGACGTAGTCTGTCTTATGTGTGCATTACAATGCCTGGATAGCAGTATCCCAAAAAGTTCAGAGAAATCCATGAAATAACCTAGAAGGAAACCCATGCCCACCCTGCACTGGATAGGAAAAGATAA
>DCNF01000002.1:16208-19082 GCA_002322035.1 Geobacter sp. UBA1603 | reverse complement strand
ACCGGCAAAGAAGGCTGGAAATATAATGACAATGTTAGCGACATACGCCTACAGAAATGGCTAAATCAGGTCGTAGGAAAAGAAGGGGAAGACCTTTCCCGCCATGACAAGTGGCTCTGCATGATGTATCCGCGGTTGAAGCTATTACACCGCTTACTGGCCGAAGATGGAAGTTTATGGGTTTCTTTGGATGATAACGAAAGCCATTATTTCAAATGCGCAATTGACGAGTTGTTTGGCCGTGACAATTTCGTCATGGATATAATTTGGAAGAAGCGAGATGGAGCGCCCAATGATCGAAAAATAGGTTCTGTACACGAGCATATTTTTGTTTGGGCAAAATCAAGAAGGCTGGGTTCCCAGGCTACAGTTGCTGAAGAAAAATTCAACTTGATGCCAAGGACAGCAAAGGCTGATGCCCAATACAGGGTGTTTTCTGAGCCAGACGGACCTGACCCACGGGGTCCGTTTAGAAAAATTGACACTACTGCAAATGGTAAAGGCGGGCGGTATGTTGAAAGTTTGTATTACCCAGTCTTGAATCCATATACTGGAGAAGAGGTCTGGCCCCGAAAAGGAACATGTTGGCGTCACAACAAAGAAGAAATGCAAAATCTACAGGATGATAAACGGCTTTATTGGGGGGTCAAAGGCACTGCTACGACACCTATGCGTAAGCTTTTCACATTTGAAGCAAAGGATGGAATGACCGCCCCTTCAATTTGGGATGATGTTGGATTTAACCAGCACGCATCTGGAGAGTTGGAAAAAATATTTTCAGAAAAAGCCCACTTTGATACTCCAAAACCCACATCATTAATCGACCGAATCTTGCAGATTGCAACAGATAAAGATTCAGTAGTGCTTGATTCGTTTGCTGGGTCTGGGTCAACCGCCCACTCCGTATTAAAGCTTAACGCCAACGACGGGGGTACTCGCCGTTTCATCTTGGTGGAGATGCTGGATTACGCTGAAACCATAACCGCTGAACGCGTACGCAAAGTAATGGCCGGATATGGTGAAGAAGATAAAGCAATTCCCGGGCTTGGCGGCAGTTTCGAGTACTACACCATCGGCGCTCCCCTGTTCGATGAGGACGGCAATCTCAATGAGGCTGTTCCGGTCGAAGAGATCCGGCGCTATGTAGCCTATACGGAAGGGGTAGAGTACGGTGGATCTGAAATGTCGTCCTACTACATCGGCCAGGCCGGCGATGCCGCCTATTTCTTCCACTACGAGCCGGACCGGGCGACGGCGCTGGATTATGACTTCCTGAACAGCCTGCGCCTCTCGGACGGGAAGCGACCGGCAACGCTGGTGGTCTACGCCGACAACTGCCTGCTTTCCCAGGAGCAACTCCGCAAGCACGGCATCATCTTCAAAAAAATCCCGCGTGACATTACGCGCTTCTGACGGGACAACCATGGAACTGAAAGACTATCAAAGCCGCGTCATCAAGGATCTGTCCGACTTCCTCAGCTATTTGGACGAACTCAAGGATATCCGGGGTGCCTTTCGCAACTACTGGGATGACCGGGGCGCCACCAAAATGGAAGGGTACAAGAACAATGTGCCCGGTGTGCCCCATGTCTGCGTCAAGGTGCCGACCGCCGGCGGCAAGACCTTCCTGGCTGCCAATGCCCTCAAGCCGATCCTGGATGTGGTGACGCCGGAATCGACCGGCCAGCCCCGCGTGGTAATCTGGCTGGTGCCGTCGCTGACCATCCTTGAACAGACGGAGCGCAACTTCTCCGACCCGACCCATCCCTACCGGCAGCGGCTGAATACCCATTTCAAGGGACGTGTCGAACTGTACGGTAAGAAGTCGCTGCTGCAGGGCGCCGGATTCTCCCCCGATGCCATCCAGGGCCAGCTCTCCCTGATTCTGATGAGCTTCGACAGCCTCCGTGCCCGCAACAAGGATGACCGAAAGATTTTTCAGGAGAACGGCTACCTGGCGTCATTCGATGTGCCGGATGCCGACTTGCTGGAAAGCGCCGACCCCTCGGCATTGATTAACGTCATTCGCGCCCTGAAGCCGGTGGTTGTGGTGGATGAAAGCCACAACGCCGAATCCGACCTGTCGGTGGAGATGCTGAAAAACCTCAACCCCAGCTTTATCCTCGATCTGACCGCTACCCCGCGCAACAACAGCAACATCGTCAGTTTCGTCGATGCCCTGGCGCTCAAAAGGGAGTCCATGGTTAAGCTGCCGGTCATCGTCTACAACCGCCCCGACAAGACCGTGGTGGTCAACAACGCCCTGCAGCTGCGGCGCAAGCTGGAAACGCTGGCCATTGCCGAGGAGAAGATCACCGGCAAGTACATCCGCCCGATTATTCTGTTCCAGGCCGAACCGAAAACCGGCGAGGAGAAGGAAACCTTCCAGAAGATCAAGGCCACGCTGGTGAAGCTGAAAATTCCGGAAGAGCAGATCGCCATCAAGACCGCCGATATCAACGAACTGAAGAATGTGGACCTGATGAGCCGTGATTGTCCGGTGCGCTATATCATCACGGTCAATGCCCTGAAGGAAGGGTGGGATTGCCCGTTCGCCTATATCCTGGCATCGCTGGCCGATAAATCGTCCGCCGTCGATGTGGAACAGGTTGTCGGCAGGGGGTTGCGCCAGCCCCATGTTGTGGCCCATCAGGAGCCGCTGCTGAACATGAGCTATGTGTTCACCGCCTCCAACCGTTTCATGGATACGCTCGATAAAGTGGTCAAGGGGCTGAACCGGGCCGGTTTCAGCGACCGGGACTACCGGGCGGTGCTGGAATCTGCTGTGGAATCGAAAGTTCCAGACTCAGCGCACCCGGACCTGTTCGCACCGCCGCCACCTGCTGTCCCAGAAGCACCGGCAACGACGGAATT
>DCNF01000002.1:15888-16169 GCA_002322035.1 Geobacter sp. UBA1603 | reverse complement strand
ATATCCGACAACTGAAGAAGAAATAGATGTCGAACGGATACAGGGTTGTGTTGCCGATGGCGGGACAACGGAGAGCGAATCAGCCGGACAACCTGCTGTCGAACCGGATACGACGCTGGAACAGCTGACCGCCCACGCCACGGAAGCCAACCAGGAGTTCACCGAAAAAGCAAAGGATGCAGATTCATCACTTTCGCCGGACTTGGAAGCCAGAATGAACCGATACCCGATCAAGAGCATTTACCTCGAAGAGGCCAGGGCAATTGCCATACCGCAATTTT
>DCNF01000002.1:15024-15698 GCA_002322035.1 Geobacter sp. UBA1603 | reverse complement strand
CTGGAACAGACCGGCAAGGATGATTACCGTCCCAGTTTCAAGAAGATCGACAGCCGCCAGAAGGCGCTGCTGAACGCGCACATTCTTTCACTGCCCCGCGACTCGCAGGTGAAAAACATGGCGGCTCGCCTGGCCGAGATGATCGGCAATATGTATCCCATCGCCGACCGGGAGATTCTGGCCTACATCAAGCGGATCATGGAAGGTCTGACGGCAGAGCAGCTGCACGACTGCCTTGAGCGGGATTACAGCTACGTCGCCAAGATCAAGCAGAAGATCAGCGAGCTGTCCACGGACTACTGTGAAAAGGTCTTCGGTGACTGGCTGACAACAGAAAAGATCATCACCTCCCCCAGCTTCAAGCTTCCCGAGTTCATCGCTCCAAACCTGATGGGGCCGACCATCGCCAACAGCCTGTATATGTCTGAGAAAAAGGCCAACGGCTTTGAAGAGCGCGTCATCAACGACATTGCCAACTTGCCGAATATCCAGTTCTGGCACCGGAACATCGAGAAGAGCGGCTTCAGGATCAACGGATTTATCAACCACTACCCGGATTTCATCATCAGAACAACTTCCGGCAAGATTATCATTCTGGAAACCAAGGGTGACGACCGTGACAACTCGGATTCCGTCCGCAAGCTGAAGCTGAGCAATGCCTGGGAGAAACAGGC
>DCNF01000002.1:14647-14973 GCA_002322035.1 Geobacter sp. UBA1603 | reverse complement strand
CAGGCCGGGCGGCAGTTCCGCTACTTCATGGTGTTTGAGAACAAACCGATTGATGGGGCGCACAAGCTGGCCGATGCACTGGGGTTGTTGGGGCAGTTGTAGATCTTGTCGTTTCATGGAGCAAGACATTGAAAATCATCAAGGACTTTTACGAGCGGGAATCGTCAATCGGCATCATTCTCATTATGGTTACGCTCTTCGCCTTATTGCTGAAAAACTCTCCCTTTGCCGAGACGTTTAATCTCTTTCTGTACACGCCGGTGGAAATCAGATTTGGGGCACTGCATATTGCCAAGCCTTTACTGCTCTGGATCAATGACGGACTG
>DCNF01000002.1:14317-14536 GCA_002322035.1 Geobacter sp. UBA1603 | reverse complement strand
TTAAGCGAGAGATGCTGCGCGGCAGCCTCTCCTCCTGGTCACAGGCATCACTGCCGGTGATTGCTGCTATCGGCGGCATGGCAGTGCCTGCCCTCGTCTATGTTGCTTTCAATCACAAGCAATCAATAGCAATGCATGGCTGGGCCATCCCCACGGCAACCGACATCGCCTTTGCGCTCGGCATCCTGTCGCTGCTGGGAAACAGGGTACCACCATCGC
>DCNF01000002.1:13489-14133 GCA_002322035.1 Geobacter sp. UBA1603 | reverse complement strand
GCCCGCAGGGGAGCCTATATGCTGCTGGGCGCGGTGTTATGGGTAAGCGTGCTCAAGTCGGGAGTTCACGCTACTCTGGCAGGCGTCGCACTGGCGTTCATGATTCCCCTTGAGGTTAAAAAAGATGGCAAACCGCACCACCTGGCGGAATCCATTGAACAGGATCTCCACCCCTGGGTCACTTTTATGATCCTGCCGCTGTTTGCATTCGTGAATGCCGGAGTGGACCTGCGTGGTCTGTCCCTGGACCAGCTGGCCGCTCCGGTACCGCTCGGGATCATGCTGGGTCTTTTTGTCGGCAAACAGGCCGGAGTTTTCCTGTTTAGTTGGGTTGCAGTTAAATTTAAAGCTGCACAGTTGCCGGATGGGAGCACCTGGAGACAGCTGTACGGAGTTGCGATCATGACCGGTATCGGTTTTACGATGAGCCTGTTCATTGATTCTCTGGCATTTACCGACGACACGGTCTACCAGTATGCCGACAAGCTGGCGATACTGCTCGGGTCACTGTTTTCCGGGGTAATGGGGTATTGGATTCTGCACCGTGACTGACCATACTGCCAAGAGGACAGGTATGAGCCTGAAATTCATCTTAACTTCTGTTTTGATGGCTGGGATGTGCTTGTGGGCCGAGGGTGCCGTAG
>DCNF01000002.1:13233-13400 GCA_002322035.1 Geobacter sp. UBA1603 | reverse complement strand
AAGACATCTCCACTGCCTGCAACCGCAGAGCTGCTGACGCGAACCGCATGGCGCCTGGTGGAGTTACAGTCTATGGACGATGCGACCGGATCAATACGCCCGGCTGATGCGACCCAGTTCACCATGCGTCTGCACAGTGACGGAACCGTTGCCATGCAGCTTGGCTG
>DCNF01000002.1:13064-13225 GCA_002322035.1 Geobacter sp. UBA1603 | reverse complement strand
TGACCGGCAGCTGGGAGGCCCGGCCGGCCGCAGACGGCAACAGCGGATCTTTCGCCTTCGGTAGACTGGCTTCGACCCGTGCCCTCTGCCCGCCACCACATATAGACGAGAAGATCACGGCCCAGGCAGAGCATGTCCGCTCTTTCCTGATTAGGGATGGG
>DCNF01000002.1:12617-13020 GCA_002322035.1 Geobacter sp. UBA1603 | reverse complement strand
CCTGATGGCCGACGGCGGCATCTTCGTCTGGGAGCCGGATACCGGCGTCGCGCCTGCTGCAACTGTTCCCGCTTCTCCCGAACAGGGGGGGCCGCGCAACTGGCAGGTAACCGGCGTATCCCAAAAACTCAATCTGCGAGAAAACCCGTCAACCCGCGCAAAGATCGTCGCCGGTTATCCCTCTGGAACGATCCTTGACAACCTTGGGTGCCGGTCGCAGAACGGGGAAATCTGGTGTGACGTTCAGAAATTAGGGGGCGGCCCGCGCGGTTTTGTTTTAGCCCGTTATCTAAAGGGAGCGGTCTCGCCCGGCGGAAGTGTCGCAATCGGGCCGGACGACTCGGCGTTACGGGCCGGCCAGGGTGTATTTGATGCTACCGGCAACACCCCCTGTGCCCAGTCC
>DCNF01000002.1:12118-12555 GCA_002322035.1 Geobacter sp. UBA1603 | reverse complement strand
GCAGTGCGGATTTGGTGTCGCCCGTGCAGGGGGAGGCTACGCCACGGTTGTTGTAAAGAAACCAGATGGGAGGCAGCGGGCAATTTTTTTCAGGATGGGCAGGGCAATCGGCGCAGACACCAGCCAAGCGGACGGGAACCCACCGTTTCGAGCATCCAGAAAGTCTGATCTCAACTTGATTCGCATCGGGAACGAACGTTACGAGATTCCGGATGCGGTTATACTTGGGGGCTGAAGGATTTGAGTTCAACTATGAAATTTCTGGTATCACTGCTGGTCGGAAAGCCCTTGAATATACTTATCGTGGCAATCATTTTGTTTGTTGGTTCTTTAGCAATGCGACGTGTCGTGCCTGAGAGCGACCATCGTCCACGCAGACTCCTGGTCGCATCGATTGTCTGGGGATTGTATGCAGCCTGGGAGTGGCTGGTACAGAT
>DCNF01000002.1:9130-12065 GCA_002322035.1 Geobacter sp. UBA1603 | reverse complement strand
AATATACGTATGGACCTGCTTATCATATGGCCGTCGCTGACGATATTGACAATCTGGTCGATGCTCCGTACTTCTTGGATACGCCGCTGAATGGTTTCCTGGAAGCCCTTCAGGCCATCAACGCCGGAGATAAAGATATCCTTCACTCCCCGGTTCTTCAGTTCCAGCAGGATGGAGAGCCCTAACTTGACGCCATCGGTTTCGTTTGTTTTACATGCTTGTTAACAGTTATTGCCAGATAAGCCTATTTTCGCTTCTTTGAGGATGCCTTTTTTTTCTTTTTGGAAGATTTTCTCGCCGACGCTTTTTTATGATTGGTATCATCCAGCATAATCAACATGTCCTGAACCGGCTCAAAATTCGGATCAAGTTTTTTGGCCTCCACCAATATTGCGTGTGCCTCATCTGCCTTGCCAAGCCTCAAGTGAATTTTGGCTATTGAACCCATTGTCTTGGGGCTTGGCTGCAGATTATTGCTTCTGGTATATGCATCAACAGCTTTCTCGTACTGTTTGAGATAATCAAGCACGATGCCGTACTTGAAAAATGTATTGGCATCATCCGGGAATAATTTTGCTTCCTCTTCCATGAAGGTGAGCAGTTCCTTCATTTTTTGCTGTCGTGCCAGAACAGCAATCTTCCCTTTTCGTGCCTTCAAATCTTTTCGATCAATTCCCAAAGCAGTATCAAACTGTTTTTCTGCTTTACCGAACTGTTTATTGTTTAACAGCAGATAGGACAATTCATTTCTTATAGAAATATTGTCACTATCTGATTCTAGCGATTTGCTAAAATGTGAAACAGCTTCATTGTTCTGCCTAATTCTGATATAAAGTCGTGCAAGTTTGTAATTTATGACCGGATTATCGGGATTTCTTGCAAGAAGCGCTTTGTATTCTGTAATTGCCTTGCTGATGTTGCCCTTTACAGCATAAATATCTGCCAGCCGCCGGTGGGCATCAAAGTTTGCTGTGGAGAACTGTAATGATGTAATGTATTCGGCAATAGCTTCATCCAGTTCCCCACTTCTTTCCAGGGCGACACCAAGGCTGTAGTGAGTTGCGCCATCCTCGGGAGAAATTGAGAGCGATTTGCGATATGCCGCAATAGCAGAGTCATCATCTCCAGAGGCAACTGATGCATCGCCGAGTTTCTGATATAATTCAGAGCTGTCAGGTCTCATTTTGATCGCTAGTCTGTATTTCCCGATGGCACCAATAAAGTCTCTTTTCAGGTAGAGTGCGTCACCGGATGCAACAAAATTTTCGGAACTTGCGGGCAAGGCCAAAACACTCCATGGAATAATGAGCACCATGAGTACTATTGATCCCAGTTGCGTAATACGCTGAAATTTTCTATGAAGTTCCATTTCACTCATCCTGACCGTTTTAGTAGTCACAGATCAATTGACTCTGTGGATAGTAGCAATAAAAGGAAATCATGTCATGACTGAAGTATCATATGCATTCATTTTAGCTGGAGTGGTCATATTTACCGGTTTTTTTGGGAATCTGTTCTTTGAGAAAACAAAAATTCCGGATGTAATTGCTTTGCTGGCGATAGGCATTGTACTTGGTCCTGTCAGCGGTCTGGTTAGCCCTGAAAGGCTTCATCATCTTGCAGAATACATCGGCTCTTTGGCCCTGCTTGTTATCCTTTTTGAAGGTGGCATGGATCTGGATCTCGATAAGCTCTTGAGTGAATTTGGGTCTGCTTCCCTGCTGGTACTGCTTTCATTTAGCCTTACAACGATCAGTATCGCCTCTTACCTGCACTTTATTATCGGATGGGATGTCAAGTTGGGACTGCTGCTGGGAGCGATTCTCGGCTGTACCAGTGCCGCAATTGTCATTCCTATCATCAATCGGCTGAATGTCTCCCAGGAGATCAAAACAACACTCTCGGTGGAATCGGCACTCAGCGATGTTCTCGCGGTAGTTCTGACTATTTCACTCATCGATGCCATTCTGATCGGCCAAAAAGACCCGGTTGCGCCGTTTAAGGCTGTTGTAGGATCATTCTCTACCGCAATCGTCATTGGCGGCGTAATCGGCATAGTCTGGCTCAAGGTGCTGGATCTGATGCGCGGAAAGAAACTTGCCTACATGCTCACACTGGCAGCAATGCTAGTAACCTTCGGTAGTGTCAGGGTACTGGGGGGGAGCGGTTCGATTGCCGTCCTGGTTATCGGCCTGGTGCTCGGAAACTCAGATTCCTTTACCCGATTCCTGAAAATCAGGGAAACCTTGCCGGTCGAACAAAGCATCCGCTTTTTGCATGAGGAGATAACCTTTTTTATCCGTACCTTCTTCTTTGTCTACTTGGGGATGATGTTTTCATTCAAGGATGTGAACAAAGAATTCATCACCCTCTGCGGCATCATGCTTCTCATCATTATATTGCTTCGGATCATCTGTACCGAGATCACAATTCGAATCTATCCGGACAAGAAGAAAGAGCGATTCATGATTACCCTGATGATGCCTCGTGGTCTGGCATCTGCCGTATTGGCCACTTTACCAGCGGCTGCGGGTGTCAAAGGGACCGAAAGCTTCGTTACCGTGACCTTTGGAGTTATCATATTCACCAATATCCTGCTTACCATCGGTATGTTCTTCATCGGTTCGAATGGCAAGACAGTTCCGGAGGAACATGTGGAATGAACCTTCATCGCATAGTATTCATATCATCTTTAATTGCTACCGCCGTAATAGGTTATTTTGATCACCAGACCGGCGCACACATTTCCATGATGCTCCTTTATGCGCTGCCGATTCTAACTGCTGCCTGGCTATGCGGCAAAAATGAAGGAATCGCTATCTCCGTGTTTGCCGCCACCTGCTGGTTCATTGTCAACTACCTCCACAAGCCGGCAGAAATCAGTGACGCTATAATTTCCTGGAATGCATTCACACGCCTTGGCATTTTTACTCTG
>DCNF01000002.1:8780-9017 GCA_002322035.1 Geobacter sp. UBA1603 | reverse complement strand
CTGACGGGGCTTCTGAACAAAGGAGCTTTTCGGGAGCGGGTTGAAGAGGAGATTCAGAGGGCAAAGCGCTATAGTCACCCCTTGTCGCTGGCTTTCATCGACCTTGATAATTTCAAGCAGGTAAATGACATCCAGGGGCATGCCAGAGGTGACAAACTGCTGCAACAGGTGAGCGAAACAATCGTCCATGCAATTCGGAAAACCGATTTTGCCGGGCGAATCGGTGGTGATGAATTT
>DCNF01000002.1:7077-8696 GCA_002322035.1 Geobacter sp. UBA1603 | reverse complement strand
CGGTCCAGTCGCTAGATATCATGACTAGCCAGTCCGGCTGGCAGGTGACTGCCAGTGTCGGCGTTGTTACCTGCAGGGAAATCTGCGACACCTATGATGCGTTGCTCGGCAAGGCAGATAAACTGATGTATGTCGCCAAGGAAAAAGGAAAAAATGCGGCTGAATTTTGCACCTTATGACAGGATGGCAACCCAGAAATGAAGTCTCTTACATATCGCTGCAACGGTGCATAATATGGATAAGAAAGTTTACCTTAGTATTATAGCCGCAAGCGCCACCATTGCTGTTGTATGGCAAATGGCTCTGCTGTTGACACCAATAGCCAAACCGTTGGCCTGGGCGCTTATTATTGGCATTGCGACTCTCCCCCACCACGAGCGTTTGGCACAAAAATATCCAGGCCGCCCAAATCGTGCAGCCGCCATGATGCTGCTCGTAGTTATAGTATGTATCATTCTTCCTGTTTCGTTCCTTGTTGTAAGAATTGCCCAAAATGCTGCAGAGTGGTACTCAACAGGACAACAACTTTTTCTTGATCTGACTCGGAATGGTGCAGAAAAACTTGCACAATTTCCTCTGGTTCATAATGTGGCGACTCTGGCAGAGAAGTACGGAGTTGACGTATCAGGGCTTGTCGCAAAACAGGCAACCAATGCATCCGGCTATATCCTCGAGTTCACGACCAATACCGCAAAAAGTGTTGGGGAACTTTTTTTCACCCTTGCTGTTGCACTGTTTATATTGTTTTTCATATATAGAGACATAGAAAAACTTGTTGCTGTTGCCATCGCTAAATTTGCGACAAACCAAGAAAAAGCTCGCCGGTATTGTGCTGAAATCAGAGACATTACTGTTGCTGTAACAGTCGGCACATTTCTAACCTGTTTCGTTCAAGGAGCGATCGCGGCAATCGGCTATTTTGTTGCCGGAGTTCCTGCACCATTTTTGTGTGGCGCTATCACATCTTTTGCAGCGCTTGTCCCGGTAGTCGGCACTGCACTCGTATGGGTTCCTATTGTGGCTCTCATCGCAATAAACGGGGCATATATGAAAGCAGCATTGCTGACGGCTTGGTGCCTCATTTTTGTGGGTCTGGCTGACAACGCAATTCGACCGCTCGCAATAGGTGCAAAAAATGACATACCTGTTCCTGCAGTTGTACTTGGGGCAATCTGTGGCGTGTTTGCATTGGGGGTGCTCGGCCTCATCCTTGGGCCCGTACTGTTTGCATCCATTTACACTCTGCTGCAGGGTGTAGCCAAGCAAGATCCTTCAGATGAATTCGGAGACGAGTAATATGTGGGATAGCGTGAGAGATTGGCTTTTTGATCCAACTGTTGGGAAGTTTGGAACCGTTGTTGTTGGCATTGTCATTATCAATATTTTCATCCGCATGGTCAGGCGAGGACTGCTTGACAGAATTGAAGGAACCGATTCGCGCTACCGTTTCAGAAAGCTGGTAAATGCCACCGGTGCCCTCGCGACCATTATTTTAATTACGGTTGTCTTCAGTGACAAGCTTGGCAATCTGACAGTTGCCTTCGGCGTTGCCGGTGCTGGCATTGCCTTTGCCTTGCAAGAGGTCATCGCCAGTATAGCGGGTTGGGTAGCGGTTTCTT
>DCNF01000002.1:5768-7039 GCA_002322035.1 Geobacter sp. UBA1603 | reverse complement strand
ATTCTATTCCGTCGGAGATCGTGTCCAGCTTGGCGGAATTATAGGAGATGTAATTGATATTGGCGTGCTGCGAACCACCATTATGGAAACTGGTCAATGGGTCAAAGGGGATTTGTATAATGGCAGAATAGTTCGCGTTGCCAATAGTTTCGTCTTTAAGGAACCGGTGTTCAATTACTCCGGCGATTTTCCTTTCCTGTGGGATGAAATTACGGTTCCGGTAAAGTATGGCAGCGATTATCGCCTAGCGAGGGAGTTATTGCAACGCGTAGCTGACGAATCCCTTGGTGAGATGGTTCCCGGTGCACAGACAACCTGGCGCACTATGGTTAACAAATACCGGATTGAAGATGCCCGCATTGAACCAATGGTGACGCTCATTGCCAACGACAACTGGATGGAATTTACCGTACGTTATGTGACTGATTTCAAAAAAAGGCGTATCAGTAAGGACATACTCTTCACCAGGATTCTTGATGAATTTGAAAAGACTGAGGGCAAAGTTACGTTGGCATCGGTGACCTTCCATCTGGTAGAAGCCCCGGTATTCGATGTCCGTCTAAAACATGATTGAAGGGAAACTGTTGACACTTTGAATTGAGGCAATCACGTAACTGAAAATTCTTCTTGTGAGGTATTTATGCAAAAACGTCCTATTAGATCAATTGTCACCATGTTCCTGTTTTTCGCAGGGGTCATGCTGCTCTGCAGTTGTGCCCGTTATGCCCGCAATGTAAACGACCTCTATGAGCCGACAACTCTGATACGTAATGGCAATGGCGAGGTTTACGTTGTCATCCAGGAAAATCAGCAAACCCAATCGCCTGACGTCAAATGGGTACTCGGCAAAGTCACAGATGATGAAATGAAAAAAATCGACGAGATTCTGAGCCCGCGCTCAGGAGCTGAACTGATCCAGGCAGCACTTGAACAGGAACTTAAAAAGTCTGGCTATTCAGTTATTTCAGCTACAAAGAAACCTCTCAAATCAACCTACCTGGTCGATTTAACCAAAACCGACATTGATCTTGACCAGGTTTCTGATACGGTCGACCTCAAAGCGACCTGTAAAGTTGTTGCTGGTATGGACATTTACAAAAACGGCACACTGATAAAAAAATTACAGTTCGAGGCCATGTCGTCAAAAACCGACATAAAAGATCGGGATCGACTTGCCAGAACCGTACTGCAAGAGGCTCTTCAATCGGTCATGTCGAAGGCAACTCCTGAATTGCACGAATTTTTCAGATAGTAATTAAAATCAGCCTTGT
>DCNF01000002.1:5382-5736 GCA_002322035.1 Geobacter sp. UBA1603 | reverse complement strand
TGTGGGGGCAACCATGAAGAACATTTTGACTTCATTGTTACTGTGCTTTGTTGTGGTGGTACCAGTATCTATTGCTGCACCACAAAAGACACCTGCGCCAAAGCAAGTCTCTGCACTGAAGTCACAACCGGAGCCCCCACCTGCTCAGGTTGAATTTGATGGAAAGGCATTGTTCCCGATAAAAGTTCAGGTACTGTCGTTCAGCCCCAAAGATAGGGCCGCCGCAATTTCAGACCGAATCAAAAAATTGACAAAAGACCCTTTCTTGAAACTGGATTCGATCAGGTCCGTCAACGGCGATACGACATCTGACATTGTCGCAGGAGATAAGGTGCTGATGAGCGTGACTGATGC
>DCNF01000002.1:4366-5347 GCA_002322035.1 Geobacter sp. UBA1603 | reverse complement strand
TCGGCAGCAGGTAAAACACGGCAGGACTTGGCACAGGAATACACCCAGTTGATTGCCTCAACAATTGAAACGAGCCTGCAGGAATACACCGCTCATAGCTTGGCAATGGGAGCCATTTACGCTTTGGCAGCTACAATTGCACTTATTATTCTGATTGTAATCATGAATCGGCTGCTACCACGATTTATTGCCAAGATGGAATCCTGGAAAGGGACCAGGATTCGCTCCTTGCGCTTCCAGTCAATGGAAATCCTTCATCATGACCGCATTGTTTCTGTTGTAACTGCGTCTGCACGTACTATTCGACTTATTGTTGTATTGGTGCTGCTCAACTTCTATGTACCGTTGGTGATGAGTTTTTTTCCCTGGACGCGCCCATATTCTTCAAAATACCTGGATTACATTATTAATCCGCTTGAAAAGGTAGGTACTGCTATTATCGGGTACCTGCCTAATATTTTCTTCATTGCCGTAATCTGCCTGATTACCCATTTTGTCGTCAAATTTACCCAGTTAATCTTTTCGGAAGTTAAAAAAGGGACTATTACCATCCCTGGCTTTTACCCCGAATGGGCTCAGCCCACTTTCAATATCGTCCGGTTCCTAATCTTAGTTTTCGCCGTAGTAGCTGCCTTTCCATATTTGCCAGGATCTGACTCACCCGCGTTCAAAGGTATCTCTGTTTTTCTCGGCGTACTCATCTCATTTGGATCTTCCTCGGCAATATCCAATATCGTTGCCGGTGTGATTCTTACCTATACCCGTGCCTTCAAACTTGGTGACAGGGTTAAGGTGGGCGACACCATAGGCGACGTACTAGAAAGCAATTTACTCATCACACGGGTACGCACCATAAAAAACGTCGATATTACAGTTCCAAACTCGATGATGTTGGGCAGTCATATCTCCAATTTCAGTTCGTCATCCAAAGATACTGGGCTCATACTGCATACGACGGTGACCATCGGGTATGATGCGCCG
>DCNF01000002.1:4038-4283 GCA_002322035.1 Geobacter sp. UBA1603 | reverse complement strand
GGCTGCCCAGGCAACTGAAAACATACTCGAACAGCCAAAACCTTTTGTGCTGCAGACCAGCCTTGATGACTTTTACGTCAGTTATCAGATAAACGCATATACCGACAAGCCCTCGGCCATGGCCCGTACCTACTCACTCTTGCATCAGAATATTCAGGAGAAATTCAACGAAGGTGGCGTTGAAATCATGTCACCGCATTACTCCTCGTTGAGGGACGGTAACCAGACTACTATTCCTGAATCAT
>DCNF01000002.1:3633-3963 GCA_002322035.1 Geobacter sp. UBA1603 | reverse complement strand
AGAATAAACGGCGGCGGTGCTGGTGGCTCTTGATGTCCGGGGGCGTCTCTCTGTTGCTGAGAAAGCGCGGTTGAAGCGGTGGCTCAATACCCGTCTTCCGGATGATAATGTCTCCGTGATGTTCGGCTCTATTTCCGGTAAGGATGCGAAGTGATATGAAAAGGGATTTGATCAACCGGGCACGGATTTATGCAACTGAAATGCATGAGCGGATCAACCAGCGGCGCAAGTACACGCTGGCGCCATATGATGTCCATCTGCGGGCAGTGGCTGATCTGGTGGCCAGCGTCACCGATGATGCCGAAATGATTGCCTCGGCCTGGCTCCATG
>DCNF01000002.1:0-3562 GCA_002322035.1 Geobacter sp. UBA1603 | reverse complement strand
GCCGACATTGAGCGGGAGTTCGGCCGACCGGTCATGCAGCTGGTGATGGAACTGACCGATGTCAGCAAGCCGAGTGATGGCAACCGTAGTGCCCGCAAGGAGATCGACCGTAAACACCTTGCCGGTATTTCGCCCCGGGCCAAGACCGTTAAGCTTGCCGACCTGATCGACAATACGCGCGACATTACCAGCCATGACCTTCATTTTGCCAGGGTGTATCTTAAGGAAATGACAGCTCTGCTTGAAGTCCTGACTGAAGGCGACAGCAGACTCGATCAGAAAGCCCAATTAACCATTGAATCCGGAGCCCGTAAGCTCTTGGCCGGAGTGTCCGGCTCGAATCACGATATTGATGACCATGCCGTTGATCCGGCCGGCACCGGCGGGTTTGTGACCCGACACGGCCTCGGATTTTTCATTGAATCATTTACCGCCAAGGACATTCTGGAGCCGGTGCCATCTTTCGATTTCTCACCTGACCTGGAATATCTGCAGGACCGGCTTGCCGGTGGAGAGTTCGCTCTGGTCGGCATCCGCCGGGATGGGCTGCTGACAGAATACCTGACATCCTGTGACACCGCCGATGACACCTGCAGGCTTAAGCCACGGCGGATTCTGGCACGGCAAACTCTTGAGATTGATGCGCCCCTTGTTGATGTAATCCACGTTCTAACCAGCTTTGACACCTGTTTTGTGACACTTGCCGGGGCAATCATCGGAGCTGTCGGGCGCTCTGACATGGAAAAGCCGGTGGTTCGCATGTGGCTTTTCGGCTTGATAATGCTGATCGACATGTCGATCAGCAAGAGTATAAAGTCAGCGTGGACGGATAATTCCTGGCATGAGCTTGTATCCCCGCAACGTCTTGCAAAAGCACACGAACTGTTATCAGAGCGGCAACGCCGTCATTTAGGAGGGGATTTGCTTGATTGCCTGCAGATTTCTGATAAGACACAACTTGCAATCCAGATTCCTGCTTTTTTCGAGCAGTCTGGTTTTGTCTCGATAAAGTCGGCAAAAAGGGTGTTCAAGGATCTGGAGGGACTACGCAACAATCTTGCCCACGGACAGGACATCACACGCACGGATTGGCCATCCATTGTGCGCCTGGCACGCCAACTGGGGGCGCTGGCAAGATAAGCAACATCAATAAGTGCTCTCACCCCATATTTTTCAGCCTGAAAAAGTCAAGCTCCGCAATTTCCTTGAATTTGTCATGGATCGGGCCATGAAGCTCCCGCAGGTATTTTGCCACAGCTTCATTGCCGAGAAGACTTTTCAGATATGCCTGCATGGATGTCATGTCGATCATCGCGGTACCGTACTGCTCCTTCAATGAGCCGACCTCCCTGGACAGGGCCAGACTCTCCTCCTCAAGGCGTGCCTGGCGGGCCAGTATCGCCGGAGTCTCCTTTTTCGGCCTGCCTTTGTTGACAAGCTGATTCGCCGGTGTTGCGTCCAGAAGGGCCTTTGCATAGTTGGAGGAGAACTTATTCTGATCATTCATCAGCATGGCGGCGTTGATCTGCCGGGGAGCCTTCATCTTTTTCAACACCCTGAACACCGGTTCCGGCACGGATTTGTCCTTCAGCAGTTCGACCACCTCGGGGCAGATGCCCTCAAGCAGACACTTCTTGTTCCTGATGGTGCTGATATCAAGATTCAAGGCCCTGGCAAGTTTTTCTTCCGAGACTCCTGACTGTATGGCCTTCATTATCATGCGGTGTTCCTGAATTGCCGAGAGCCGATTGATGTACTTGTTATAGGTATAGGTCTCGTCATCGGTGGAGATCAGACAGGAGACCCGTTCCACCCCCAGTTCTTTCAAGGCCATGATCCGCAGATGACCATCGAGCAGCAGATATCCTTTTCCTTTCTTGAGCGGGGCGACCACCGGGGCTTCGATAAGTCCCACCTCCCGGATGGAGGAAAGGACCTGACCATACTTTCTGCATTTCATTGCATAGATGGAAATGCTTTTGGTGGTGAGCAGCTCCTCCACGCCAAGTTCGATCAGTTTTTCCTGGAATCCCTGCTTTATTATGTTCGCCATGGCCGCTACCTTTTCAGAAGATCCGTGACATGCAGAGGTATTTCATTCATGCCGACGGCCTTCAACTGATTGGTGAAATGAACATCGTTCAATAACTGGCGCAGGGCCATGGCCGTGTAGTCCAGGACATCCTTGATGTAGTTCGACTGAGCCAGCAGCCGCTTCTTTTCCCTGGCGCCGTTTTCATAGGCTGCAATCAGATCCTCTGCGGAAAGATTGGCCTTTTCGCGTGGCGGAGCCGATAACCCTTTGCCGTAATGTTTGCGCCGGGAAATGATCTTCTGCACCACGACCAGCTTTTTTCCGGTCAAAGCCCCCGATTCATACGCTTCCGTCAGGGCAGTCTGTACGGCGGCATCGTCTTCTGCAGCGATTTTCAGCGCCTGGTATAACGGGATTCGCCCCTTTTCCACAGCGTTGACCAAGTATTCTTCCCCCTCTTCGAGCAGACGGATGATGCCGCGAATATAGTCTTTGCCAAGGTTGGTCTTGGCAGCGATGGCATCATCCGCATACCCCTGGCCTTTCAGATACTTGATGCTCTGCAGGAGTTCCAGAGCACTGTTGTTGCGTCGGGCGATATTCTCCACCAGGCTCATGATGTGCGCATCTTCTTCGCTTACCTCTCGAATGACAGCTGGGATCTCTGTTTCCCCGGCGGCAACATAGGCCTCGATCCTCCCCTGGCCGCACACGAGGTCATACTTCTTGCCATTTTTCGAATCCTTTCGGGGAGCGACTGTTATGGGCCTTTTCAGGCCGACGCTCCGAATGTTCTGTCGGATTTCTTCGGCAATGATCTGATTGCGCACCCGTGGGTTCAGGATGTGAATATCTTCAATGGGAATAAGTGCTATGGCCCCATGCTCCATGGTGCACCGCCTTGTCGAGAGAGATGTTGACGCTCAGCTTCAGCAGGTAATCCAGCGTGTCGGTACGAAAGCCGTCCAGAAATCCCGCGTTCTCCTCCGACAGCTTCAACTGCCCGTCTGAAAACTCCAGCGCGGGCAGGATGTAATAGTCCTGGATCGCTTCATTACGGACATCCATGCGCACCGCTACGGTTATGTCGGGACGGAGACCGCTGTCGAAGCGGATTTTCCAGCGCCGGGTTCCGGAAGGCGTGGTGAAACAGCGGCTGATGACGACGGAAATGAACAGATTGTGATTCAGTTCCAGCAGGCAGCTTTCCGGGTCCATGGGAATCCGCCTGCCGCAGAGGTTTTCAATATCGCGAACGACATCCGCCACGATCTCGGCATGGAGTGTACGCAGTCGCTGGTTGATGGCAACATACTGATAGTCGCGCTTCGGGGTGTAGCCGATCATCTGGTAGACCCGCAGCAGGCCGCCGAAGCGATTACTGATCAGACTGCTGGGGGGCAGGAAGTCAGCCTCATCAATGATCAGCGCCGAAAGACGGCCCTGGCTGGCGTATAAATCCCGCAACCCCTGTAGCAACTCCTCGTCAGTAGCCTTCTTGTTCCGCTCCCGATAAATCCCCTGAAC
>DCNF01000028.1:1450-3840 GCA_002322035.1 Geobacter sp. UBA1603 | reverse complement strand
TCGATCCCCAAGCAGTACATGATCGTGGATGAGGCCCAGAACCTGACACCCCACGAGATCAAGACGATCGTCACCCGTGTTGGCGAGGGTACCAAGATCATTCTGACCGGTGACCCCTACCAGATCGACAACCCTTACGTCGATTCATCGAGCAATGGTTTAACATTTCTGGTTGAAAAGTTTAAAAACGAAAAGATCGCTGCCCATGTAACCCTGACAAAAGGCGAACGCTCCGAGTTGGCCGAATTGGCGGCGAATTTGTTGTGATTTTCCACGCCCCACGTAAGTGTTCGGTATGCGGGGCGTGGAATGGCCGTTCAGTTGCTGCCATGCGTGTTATGCGTAACGCTGTTTCGGTTGTCTGATTTTCCATTCCGATGTTGAGTTTTTGCCGACCATGCTGATCCTGTCAATCGAAACATCCTGTGATGAGACCGCCGCTGCGGTGGTGGCCGACGGCCGCACTATCCTGTCGTCGGTTGTCTCCTCGCAGGTACTGATCCATGCCGAGTACGGCGGGGTGGTGCCGGAGATCGCCTCGCGCAAGCACCTTGAGATGATCACCCCGGTTATCACACAGGCGCTTTCCGAAGCATCCGTTAGCCTTGACGCCATCCAGGGCGTTGTCGTCACCCGCGGTCCCGGCCTGCTTGGAGCGTTGCTGGTAGGTGTCTCCGCTGCCAAGGCGATTGCCATGGCCCGTTCAATCCCCTTTGTTGGCGTCCACCATATCGAAGGGCATCTCTTCGCCCCGTTTCTTGAACAGCCGGTTGAATTCCCCTTTCTGGCGCTGGTGGTCTCGGGCGGGCATACTCACCTGTTCCATGTGGAGGGTTTCGGCCGCTACACAACACTCGGCCGCACCATCGACGACGCAGCCGGCGAGGCCTTCGACAAATCGGCCAAGATCATGGGGATTGACTACCCCGGCGGTGCCCGGATTGATGTCCTGGCACACACGGGAAATCCGCAGGCGTTTAAGCTGCCGCGGCCGCTTTTGCATGACGGAACACTCAATTTCAGTTTCAGCGGCCTCAAGACCGCCATGCTCACCCAGATTGTAAAGCATCCGGTGGTAATCCCGGGACAGGCGGCCAGTGACCTCTGTGCATCGTTCCAGCAGGCGGTCTGCGACGTGCTGGATGCAAAGACCGGGAAAGCGATTGTCCAGACCGGTGCGAAGCGACTGGTCGTTGCCGGAGGCGTGGCCTGCAACAGCGGCCTGCGGTCATGCATGGCACAGTGTGCCGAGCGCCAGGGAGTTGAGCTGTTCATTCCCCGTCCGGCGCTCTGCGGTGACAATGCGGCCATGCTTGCGGTGCCGGGCAATTATTATCTGGAAAACGGGTTGTCGTCGGCGCTGACCATGGATGCGACCGCAACCTGGGAGATGGACCGCATCAGGGATCTGTTGCCATGAGTCTGCGCAGGCCGCTCAAATCGCTTGGCCAGAATTTTCTGGTCGACCACAATATGATCGACAGGATTATCCGTGCGGCCGACATCGGGCCTGGCGATGCGGTGCTGGAGATCGGCCCTGGCAGGGGGGCGCTGACCCGGCATCTGGCCCGTCAGGCCGGCCTGCTGGTTCTGGTCGAGTTTGATCATGCTCTGGCTGCCGAACATGCGGAGTGTTACAAGGACGACGAGCGGGTGACGGTTGTCGATGGGGATGTGCTGGCGGTTGATCTGGAAATGATTCTGACCGGCATCAGGCCATCGGGCTGGAAAGTGGTGGCCAACCTTCCCTATAACATTTCCACCCCGGTCCTGTTCCGGATGATGGAGCTGCGCCATCTGTTTTCGAAGCTGGTGCTGATGCTGCAGCGGGAGGTGGGCGAACGGCTGGTTGCTGCTCCGGGCTGTTCCGACTATGGTGTTACAACGCTCTTGCTTGGTTTATGGTTTGATATCAGGCGCGAGATAATCGTGCCGCCTGGCTGTTTCACCCCCCGGCCAAAGGTCGATTCCGCCGTGATGAGTTTTCGGCCGCTCATTGCACCCCGTGCCATGGTTGGCGATGAAGAGGTCTATCGGCGACTGGTCAAGGCGGCCTTCGGTATGAGGAGAAAAACTCTGGCAAACTGTCTGAAGTCATCAGGAATCGCTGATGATGCCCTTCAGGTGTGTGGCATTGACGGCCGGAGACGGGGGGAGACGCTTTCGCTGGACGAGTTCGCCAGGCTTTCCTGTTACCTTTCGGACCACAAACA
Source organism: Geobacter sp. UBA1603 (assembly GCA_002322035.1). Lineage (GTDB taxonomy): Bacteria > Desulfobacterota > Desulfuromonadia > Geobacterales > Pseudopelobacteraceae > UBA1603. The sequence goes on along the minus strand of DCNF01000028.1, from coordinate 1,627 downwards.
ATAAAAAAACCGCCGTGGGGCGGTTTTTTTATTGCTCTTTCTTCATGTATTTTATGCTTTTTGCTTGGCCTGTTTTGCTTTCGGTCTGGCCGGACCCGGCTTGACGGCCGCTTTAGCCGTTTTTGGGGCTTTTGCCGGTTTGGCAGTGGTTTTTACCGCTGTTTTGCCTTGTTTTTT
>DCNF01000028.1:0-1425 GCA_002322035.1 Geobacter sp. UBA1603 | reverse complement strand
TGTTTTTTCTCGGCTTTTTTTGCCCGGGCTTTTTCAAGGTTTGCCGCGAGATTGTTCTCATTGGCGGCTTTTCGGCGGGCTTCAGAATAGTTCTTGGCTGTCAGTGACTGGTCGGACGGGATATTGAATTGCTTGCGGTATTGCCCCGGTTTCATGTCGTGGGCTTGTCTGAGGTGGCGGGTCAGGGTCTTGAAGCCGGTTTTCCCGCAGAGCATGCAGCAGACCTGATCGTTCTGGAAGGCTTTTCGTAAGGTCATCTGCGGTGCTGCCGCATCAGTTTTCGCTTCGCCGGATTCGAGCTTCTTCAGGGCGGAGAAAACCTTGTTGATTTCGTCGACCAGTTCGTCGCTGGTCAATTCATGTGCCGTTGCGTGCGATGCGACGATACTGGCGGTAAGTTCAATCAGAGTTGCGTTCATGATTCCTCCTGAATAAAGCATTGTGATGGGCAGCGAATATCCGAATTAAACAATAGAGTTCATGGTAAATCAAGTATTAGTTTGTATTTGTTGCTATCTGTAGTAATAACTATATCCGTTCCAGCATTGCGCATCACGGTCAATAAAGGGTATATACCGGCTATGACAACCGTTCTTCTTTGCATAATTTTGGCTCTTTCAGCGGTAGTGATGATAGTTGTCGTGGCGCTATTTCTAAAATTCCGTGACAGCGCTCTGCAGGGCGCATTTCCTGCCAGATTTGACGGACTGGAGCGTCAACTTGAAAAGATTGAGCGTGCGGTACGGGAAGAGGCCTCCCGACAGCGAGAAGAATCTTCGGCCGCGGCACGCCAGGCCCGTGAGGAAAGTGCTGCTGCGGTGGCGGCTCTGACGGACGGAATCCTGAAGCGGATGACCGAAATCGCGGCGTTGCAGAAAGACCAGCTGGATATTTTTGCCGGTCAGCTGCAGCAGTTGACCGAGAGCAGCGAAGGGCGGATGGACCGTCTGCGGATCTCCCTTGAAGAACGCCTGAAAAATGTTCAGGAGGAAAGCGCCCGGCGCCTTGAGGCGGTTCGTGCGGTTGTTGATGAACGGCTGCGGCTGCTGCAGGATGATAACGGAAAACGGCTGGAGCAGATGCGGCTTACGGTCGACGAAAAACTGCATGCAACCCTTGAGAAGCGGCTGGGTGAGTCATTCCGACTGGTGAGCGAGCGGCTGGAACAGGTACAGAAAGGTCTGGGTGAAATGCAGGCCCTGGCTGCCGGGGTCGGCGACCTCAAAAAGGTGCTGACCAACGTGAAGACCCGGGGGACGTTCGGCGAGGTACAGCTCTCCAGTCTGCTGGAGCAGGTACTTGCCCCCGGCCAGTACGAAAGCAACGTGGAAACCCGCCCCGGCAGTGGCCAGCGGGTTGAATTTGCGCTGCGTCTGCCCGGGCGTGACGGCACTGCTGACGGTTTGGTCTGGCTGCCGCTCGATG
>DCNF01000087.1:1917-4129 GCA_002322035.1 Geobacter sp. UBA1603 | reverse complement strand
GGCAAGGGCCTGGCCGGGTTCGTGCAGAAACCGTACAAGTTGAGCGTGCTGCAGGAGACTGTCAAATACGTACTGCAGGCGACAGTTCCCGGTGACACCCGGAAAAGTACCCCTGAGGATCCCCTGGCATGAGCCTTCGCAAGAGAACAAGAGCTTCCGATCGCTTCAGGCTGGTAAGTCGCACCATGGTGCTGCTCGCAGCATGGCTGATCCTGCACGTCGTACCGGCGCAGGCATTGGAGCGGATCAAGGTCGTAATGGATGACAATTATCCACCGTATGTTTTCAGGGATGATCAGGGGAATCTGAAGGGGATTCTGATCGACCAATGGCGGCTTTGGGAGAAAAAAACCGGCATCCGCGCCGAGGTGACCGGAATGGACTGGGGCGAGGCACAAAAGCGCATGCAGGCCGGTGAATTTGATGTGATTGACACGATTTTCCGCAACGAGAAGCGCGAGAAAATCTATGATTTCACCAAGCCCCATGCCGACATACCTGTGCCGCTGTTCTTTCACTCGGACATTGCGGGCATACGCGGCCCGGACGACTTGAAAGGTTTTCTGGTCGCAGTCAAGGCAGGTGATGCCGTTATCGATCATCTCAAGGGGTACGGAATCACCAACATCGTCACCTACCCCAGCTACGAGCAGATCGCTGAAGCCGCCAAAGAGGGCAAGGTGAAAGTCTTCAGTATCGACAAACCACCGGCCCATTACTATCTCCATAAAATTGCTATTCACAACCAGTTCCGAGAGACCCCGCCGATGTATTCCGGGCAGTTCCACCGGGCTGTGCTCAAAGGAAACAGCCGTCTGCTGGCGTCACTGGAGTCAGGCTTCAGCGCCATTACTCCGGTGGAATTCAAAGCCATCGATCAACGCTGGCGAGGCTCAACGCTCGGAAACGAGCTTCCGTTCCGCTATCTCTGGTATGGTGCGGCGGCCCTGTCCCTCATAGGAGCGCTTTTGATGACATGGCTCATGGCGCTGAAGCGGGCCGTGCGAATCAAGACGGCGGCCCTGGCCCGGAGCGAGGAGAACTACCGGTCGATTATTGAGAACATGCAGGACGTCTACTACCGCTCCGACGCCGGCGGGTACCTGGCCATGATCAGCCCGTCCGGTGTGGAGCTGCTCGGATACAGCCATGCGGATGAGATGGTCGGCATGAGGATTCGCGACACCTTCTATTACGACCCGGAGGAGCGCGACGCCTTCCTCAACAACCTTATGATCAAAAAGGAACTCTACGGTTACGAGGTGACGCTCAAGCACAGGGACGGGTCGCCGGTTCCGGTGGCCACATCAACCCATCTGATCCCGGGGTCTGACGGAGGGTTCTGCGGTGTAGAGGGAATCTTCCGGGACATCCGCGACCGCAAGCGCGCTGAAGAGGCCCTGCTGTCAAGTGAGCAGAAGTTTTCCAAGGCCTTCATGCATGCTCCGCTGCTGATGACCATCAGCGATATTGAAACCGGGCGGTATAGCGAAGTCAACAACAGGTTCTGCGAAGTATCCGGATTTTCCCATGACGAGGTTATTGGCAAATCATCCGTGGAACTCGGGTGGATCTCCACCGAGGAGCGGGACCGGCTGATTGGTGTTCTGCACCAGCAGGGCCGTGTGCGCGATCTGGAAGTACAATTAACCGCCAAAGGCGGCAGAGCGGTCTGCTGCCTCTACTCGGCGGAGGTCATACCGGTCGACGGGACCAACCGTCTCCTGTCGATCGCGCTGGACATAACGGAACACCGCCAGGCCGAACAGAAAATCATGGAGAGTGAGGAGCGTTACCGCGTCCTCTTCAATGCTGAATCAGATGCGATCGTGGTCATTGACACAGGGACGCTCGAGCATATCGACGTTAACGATGCCGCCGTAGAACTCTACGGCTACACACGGGAGGAGCTTTTGGAGCTGAAGCCGGCCGACCTGTCGGCCGAACCGGAAGAGACCTACCGTCAGATTAATACCCGTGACGGGGTGGTCAGGATACCGCTGCGCTACCACCGCCGGAAGGACGGAACGGTTTTCCCGGTCGAAATCGCTGCCAGGTTCTTTAAACTCGGCAACAGAAAGCTGTTGCTGGCCGCCATGCGTAATATCAGTGAAATCCAGAAGCTGCGCACCGAGCGGGAAAAAAACCAGCGGCTTGAATCACTGGGCCTGCTGGCCGGCGGAATCGCCCATGACTTCAACAACCTGCTGAC
>DCNF01000087.1:1662-1888 GCA_002322035.1 Geobacter sp. UBA1603 | reverse complement strand
TGACCGGCATCCTTGGCAATATCTCGCTGGTGCGGAGTATGACGGGTGACGGTCATCGGGCCGCAGCCCGTCTCCAGGATTGTGAGAATGCCATCCTCAAGGCGACGGAACTGACCCGCCAACTGCTGACGTTTGCGCGGGGTGGAGAACCGGTCAGGAAAGTCATCGCGACGGCGGCCCTTGTCAATGACACGGTTTCCTTTGCCTTGAGCGGTTCAAACGTCAG
>DCNF01000087.1:1241-1602 GCA_002322035.1 Geobacter sp. UBA1603 | reverse complement strand
GTCACACTTGAGGAAGGACTCTGGAACCTGTTTGCCGATGAGGGGCAGATCAGCCAGGTGCTGAATAACCTGCTCATCAACGCCAAGCAGGCGATGCCAGACGGAGGCGAAGTATTCATCTCCGGGCAAAACCTGCCAGAAACCGAGGCGGTGAAGCTGACTATCCGGGACAGCGGCATCGGCATTGCTGAAGAAAACCTCGACCGGATCTTCGACCCATATTACTCCACCAAGCCGGGGGGCACCGGATTGGGGCTGGCGTCGGTCCATTCGATCGTCACACGCCACGGGGGGAGTGTCAGTGTTTCATCCCAGAAAGGCCGGGGGGCCGAGTTCACGGTGGTACTCCCTGCCAGCCACG
>DCNF01000087.1:763-1163 GCA_002322035.1 Geobacter sp. UBA1603 | reverse complement strand
ACCAACAGAGAACGTTTCTCGCCGGGGGCGTCACCACTGGGGTGGAAGGTGCTTGTCATGGACGATGAGCAGATCATTCGCAACATCCTTGCCGAAATGCTCGATGAAGTCGGCTGTCGTACCGAAACCTGCAGCGACGGTGCTGCTGCGATCGATCTGTACCGCACAGCCCGGGAACAGGGGGCGCCTTTCGACCTCACAATCCTGGACCTGACCGTACCGGGCGGCATGGGGGGGCAGGAAGCGGCTGACCGAATCAAAGAGCTGGATAGCAATGCCGTACTGGTGGTTTCAAGCGGCTATTCGAACAATGCCGAGGTCGCAGACTACACCCGGCACGGTTTTTCAGGTGCAGTCATGAAACCGTACACCATGTCTGGCCTGATTCAGGAATTGCGGC
>DCNF01000087.1:292-596 GCA_002322035.1 Geobacter sp. UBA1603 | reverse complement strand
GGCCAGGACAGCCCGGAACGCTGCACCAGCTGCGATGCCTCCTGCTGCCGTGGATTTCCCAGCGTCGAACTGACGGCCGAAGAATTCGGACGACTTGAACAGCTGGGTGCCCAACGGCTCCATTTTACACTGGACGGGCGATTTTTTCTGCTGATTGAGCTCGGCTGCGACTTTCTGGATGGAAATCGCTGCCGTATCTATGACGCACGGCCCGACATCTGCCGGCGTTTCACCTGCCGGGAGTTGCCCTGATTGCAGACAAGCCTAAAATATGGGCATATTTCTTACCACGCCACCCCAGCCG
>DCNF01000087.1:0-184 GCA_002322035.1 Geobacter sp. UBA1603 | reverse complement strand
CTAAATTTAAATCGATGGCACGGCTCATGCTTGGATCGGTACACCTGACCCAAGGAGCCAACCATGGCCAAGCCCGACTGGTACGATACCGACAACTGCGAAACCCACGACAAGGGCGCGCCGAAATTCTGCAAAAAATCAGAACCGGGAGAAGGGACCGAGCGCTCCTGCGCCTACGATGGCG
>DCNF01000084.1 GCA_002322035.1 Geobacter sp. UBA1603 | reverse complement strand
GGCAAGGGCCTGGCCGGGTTCGTACAGAAACCGTACAAGTTGAGCGTGCTGCAGGCCGCAATCAGGAACATACAAGACTGACCAGGAGCGCTCCATGTCTGAAATTATACTGGAACTGCGAAAATTCGTTGCACCGGAGCTGGTGTTCGGTACTGATGCCCGCCTGATGGCCGGCAGGTACGCAGAGAACCTCGGCGCAAAACGGGTTCTGCTGGTTACTGACCCACAGGTGGCTGCCGCCGGATGGGCTGCGGATGTTGAACGGTCACTCATGGAGTCGGGCATCGTGTATCACTGCTTCAGCGATGTGTCTCCCAACCCCCGGGACAGCGAAGTCATGCAGGGAGCCGCCTTTTACGCCGAAAATCACTGCGACGCCCTGGTGGCTGTCGGCGGTGGCAGCGTAATCGATTGCGCCAAGGGGATCGGGATTGTGATCAGCAACCGCGGCACCATCCTCGACTACGAAGGCATCGACCAGGTGACCGTTCCGATGCCGCCCCTGATCTGTATCCCGACGACCGGAGGCACATCGGCCGACCTGTCACAGTTCGCCATCATCACCAATACCGCCGAACAGCTCAAAATCGCCGTTATCAGCAAAGCGGTCGTTCCGGACGTGGCCCTGGTAGACCCGGCTACCCTGACAAGCATGAGTGCCTACCTGACCGCCTGCACCGGCATGGATGCCCTTTCCCATGCCATTGAGGCCTTTGTGTCCAATGCGGCGTCGCCGATTACCGACATGCACGCCCTGGAAGCCATCCGACTGGTTTCCTCCTCCTTGAGAAAAACGGTCGAGGCGCCCTTTGACATGGAGGAGCGGGGCAAGATGATGCTGGCCAGCCTCCAGGCCGGGCTGGCATTTTCCAATGCCAGTCTCGGGGCAACCCACTCCATGGCCCACAGCCTGGGCGGATACAAAGATCTTCCCCACGGAGAATGCAATGCACTGCTGCTTCCCCATGTGATTGACTACAACTTCCACCGGGTTCCTGAACGATTCAGAAAAATTGCCGCAGCCCTCGACCTGCCGGTTTTCGGGCTGACCGACGGCCAGGTGCGCAATACACTTATCCAGGCGGTCATCGAGCTTCGTCGCCAGTGTGGAATCGACGGCACCCTTGCCGGCCGGGGCGTTGCCATCGGCGATGTTGGGATGTTGGCTGCCAAGGCCATCAAAGACCCCTGCAATGCCACCAATCCCCGGACACCGACCAGGATCGACCTGGACACGGTGTACCGGGAAGCGCTCTGAAACAGAGACAATTGACAGCAAGACCCTAAAGGACCCAATGCCGACACGATTTAAAAACTGGCCGATTCTCCCGAAAATCATGACCATATCGGTCATCAGCGTTGCCGTAATGCTTGTGGCAACCTTTGCCTATTTCATTCCGTTGATGGAGTCCCGGTTGATGGCCGGCAAAAAAAACGGCACTCGCAACGTGGTGGAGGTCGCCTACGGGGTCATCGCCGCCTTTGATCGCCAGGCCGAAAGCGGCGTCATCAGCCGTGAGGCGGCACAAGCGCGGGCGATCGAGGCCATCAAGGGGATCCGTTACCGGGAGCGCGAGTATTTTTGGATCAACAACCTTGAGCCGCGCATGGTCATGCATCCCACCGTTCCGGAGTTGGACGGCAAGAACCTGGCCGATTACAAGGACCCCAACGGCAAGCTGCTCTTCATGGAATTCGTCAGGGTATGCAAAAGCAGAGGAGGTGGCTTTGTCGACTACATGTGGCCAAAACCTGGGGAGCAGGCATCGGTTCCCAAGCTTTCCTATGTCAAGCTCTACGAGCCATGGGGCTGGATTGTCGGCAGTGGAATTTACCTTGATGATGTGCGGGAGGACATCCATCAACTGAAACTGCTGTCGTCGGCCGGGGCACTGATTTTTACCATCATGACCCTCACCATGGCTTTTTTGATCGGACGTGGTATCACCCGCCGGCTCGGCAAGGTCATCGGCGGCTTGCGTGAAATAGCCAGCGGCAAGGGCGATGTGGATCTGACCAAGCGGATCTCAATCACATCGATTGACGAAATCGGAGTGCTCTCAACCGAATTCAACGGGCTGATGGAGTCGATCAACAGCCTGACCACCTTCAAGAAGGTTATTGAGGAGGATGACTCGATTACCGATGTCTACTCCCGTCTCTGGGGTGTTTTTACGAAAGATCTGGGACTCCAGCAGTGTGTTATCTATGAGGTGGACATAATCCACCACCGCATGATTCCGGTTTTTCCGCTCGACCTCTCTGAAGACGAGCTGTTCTGCACCGCCGATATTCTTGACAATGCCGACCTGTGCAAGGCTCGTAAAACGGGCCACGCGATCAGTTCGCCGGACTTCCCGGCCATCTGCCGGCATTTCCGCCAGCAGGATGGAACAGAACATTACTGTCTGCCGATGACGATCGGAGGCGGCACGGTCGGGGTGGTGCAGTTCGTCCTGCCGAAAGCAGCGGCTGCCGGCCGGGAGTTTAACGAACGGCATATCTTCAAAGCAGAGCAGTTCATCAAGGAGTCCCTGCCGGTGATCGAAGCCAAGCGGCTGATGCAGACCCTGCGTGAGTCGGCACTGACCGACCAGTTGACCGGGCTTCACAACCGGAGGTTCCTGCAGGAGAGCGTTGAGGGAATCTGTGCCGGGGTCAAACGCCGTGGCAAGATCATGGGGCTCCTGATGTGCGACATCGACTACTTCAAGCAGGTTAACGATACCCATGGCCATTCTGCCGGCGATAAAATTCTGCAGCAGACATCCCATGCCATACGTTCGGCCGTGCGGGAGTCCGACCAGGTCATCCGTTTCGGCGGAGAAGAGTTTCTGGTGATATTGATGGATATCCGTGAGGGGGAGTCATTGCTGGTTGCTGAAAAGATCCGCGACCGGGTCTACCAGACCCGCTTCCGCATCGACGGTGAGCAGGTTCTGCAAAAGACCATCAGCATCGGCTGCAGCGAATACCCCAGCGACTGCGACGCCTTCTGGCAGGCGATCAAATACGCCGATGTGGCACTCTATGTTTCAAAAGACCGTGGACGCAACCGCTGTACCCGTTTCACACCAGACATGTGGTCCGGAGAGCAGTTCTGATGCGTGCCGCTAGGAATACCTCAGATCATCGACCCGGTCTACTGGATTGTCGAAGACAGCCGGGTACTCTACATGTCGGGCTATAACGACAACATCATCTCGAATGTGCCTCTGGAGAACGGCGAGTACTATCTGCCCAAACCGTTTACTCCCGATTCCTTCATGTCAAAAATCCGGGAGATCCTTTTATGACCATGTACTGCCAGGGGCCGGGTGAGGGGACCATGCGCTATTGTTCCATCAGAAGCACATTGACAGACCCCTACCGGGCAGGATATGAAATCGGGGCCGCACTTGCCGCGATTGCTCCGGAAGTCATCCTGCTGTTCGCATCGATATCATACGACCCAGATTTTTCCGACTTTTTTGACGCGCTCCATGACGGTCTCGGCGGTAGAGCTGCACTGGTGTTCGGCGGAACCGGCGACGGTATTTATGAAACATCGGGCACCGAAAACTACGGTGTCTGTGCCCTTGGAATCACCAGCAACGGCGCTGTGACCTGGTCGGCCTTCCTGGAACAGGGTGTCAAAGCCGATTCGTTTGCCGCGGCCGAGGCCTGCGCCCGCAAAGCCCGGGAAGCCTGTGACGGAGCGCCGGCTTTCTGTATGGCGCTGGCCGACGGGACAAAGGCGGACGGCCATGCAATTGTCAGCGGCATTTCAGCGGTGCTGCCCGGCTCTTTTTTCGGCGGCCTGACCGGAGATGACCGTAAATTTACCCGCAGCAAGCTCTTTCTGAACGGCAGGGAATATGCAGACGCTGTTGCAATCCTTACCGGAAGCGGCGCCGTCAATTGGGCCGTCAGCGCTGCCGCCGGCTGGACTCCCGTTGGGGCCCCCGGTGTAGTCGAAGATAATAACGGCTGCGAGATCAGAAACATCAGCGGCCGCACCGCCCTCGATTTCATGTCCGCAGAGCTCGGCAAACCGCTCGGGGAGGCGGATCTCGGCACCGTACCGCTAGCCGCTTACCTGAAAGCAAGCGATACCCATTTTGCCATGCGGGCACCGTCCCATGTCGATCCCGAACAGGGGTCTGTCACCACCTTCGGGAGTGTTGAAACCGGCTGCACCGTCAGGGTCTGCACCGCTTCCCGGCAGGATCTGCTGAAAGCCGTTGCCGAAGCGCTGGGGCAGCTCGACCAGACGGTGCTCGGATTTACGCCGGCGGCGGCAATCATCATCAGCTGTGCCGGCAGGAAGTGGCTGACAGGGGACCAGGGTGAAAAGGAGCTGGCCCTGCTTCAACAGACTCTTGGTACCAGCCTGCCGCTGATCGGTTTCCCCTCGTTCGGCGAGATCAGCCCGTTCCGAAATGCCGACGGCAGCTATTCTCCCGTTAATTTTCACAATGTGACGTTTGTCGTCTGTCTCATGGGATAACAGGCCATGTCTTCCCGTCTCTTTTCTCTCTGTGATCCGTGCCCGCAAGGATTCCGCCCCAGCGGAGAATTCCATCTCCGTGACTTTCGCAGTGCGCCGTTCGTCCTCTATGCTGCCGATCTCGAGACAGCACAGGGCTATCTGGGGGAACACTGCCTGAAAATGGCCGGCGTTATCCTCACGCCCGGCGACACGCTCTCATCCCAGCCGCTGACCCCACTGTTATGCAGGATAACAGTCTCTCCCCCCTTTCTGCCTAATTTGGCCGATTTTGCCCTTCATGAGCTTTCCCGGACAGAGAGTGCCCTTCACCACATGGACCAGGCTTCCCACCTGGAACTGGAGAACAGGCGCCTGACCGAGAACAACCGGCAGGCCGCCGATGAATTCAACCGTTTCCGGACAAGTCTGCTGAAGGAAATCGAGGAGCGGCGTGCCGCGGAACGGCAATTGGCCGAGAGCGAAGGGCTTCTGCGCCTGATTATGGAGTCCACCGGGGATGCCATCTACGGCATTGACAATTCCGGCCTTTGCACATTTGCCAACGAAGCATGTCTGAAAATGCTCGGCTACATCCGGCCTGAAGAAATTCTCGGCCGGAATATGCACGACCTGATCCACCATAAAACCCTGGATGGCATGCCGATCCTGGCCCGGGAGTGCCGGATTTTCAAGTCCTTCCGGGACGGGACCGGGGTCATGGTCAGCGACGAGGTTTTCTGGCACCGGGATGGCACTCCGATTCCGGTGGAATACTCATCGTTTCCGATCCGCAAGGACGGTACCACCGTCGGCGCGGTCATCACCTGGCGCAACATCCGCGAGCGCAAACAGGTTGAGCGCTCAATGAAGCTGATGAACCTTGCGCTCGATAACGTCAAGGAAGCCGCCTACCTGATTGACGAGCAGGCCCGCTTCAGTTTTGTCAATGCCGAGGCGTGCCGGGCTCTCGGCTACAGCCGCGCAGAACTTCTCACCATGGGTGTTTTTGATGTTGAGGCGGGCATCCCGGAATCGATCTGGCCACAGCACTGGCATGATCTTAAGACATTCCGCTCCAGTACGTTCGAAAGCCGGCACCAGCGCAAGGACGGAACCAGTTTCCCGGTCGAGATCTATGCCAACTATTTTGAGTTCGACGGTCAGGGTTACAACCTTGCCCTGGTCAGGGACATCACCGAGCGGAAACAGACCGAAAAAAGCCTGAAAGAAAGCGAAGAGCGGTTCCGGATGTTGGTTGACAATTCATGGGATATCATCTTTGTGCTCAATCACGATGGATGCTTCGAATTTGTCTCCCCATCATGGGAGAAGCATTTTGGCGTCCCGACCTGCGAGGTTATGGGAAATCATTTTGCCCAATTTATTCACCCGGATGATATTCCGCTCTGTGCCGAGCACCTCTCAAAAGTGCTTGCAAATGGAACGGCCGACACCAGCCCCCCCTTTCGAGTTCAAACGTCCATCGGCTCATACCGTCTGTTCGAATCAAACGGCATCGCGTACGAAGATGCATCAGGCAGAAAGCTCTACCTGGGAACCGGCCGTGACACAACCGACCGCACCCAGGCCGAAGACGAGCGTCTGAAGCTTGAGCAGCAGCTTCTGCACGCCCAGAAGCT
>DCNF01000051.1:381-11256 GCA_002322035.1 Geobacter sp. UBA1603 | reverse complement strand
CAGCAGAAAAAGCGGCGGCAGAGGCAGAAATTAATCGCCAGGCTGCCGCCAGGGCCGAGCAGGAAAAGGTTGCTGCCAGAAAAGCTGAAGATGAGCGTCAGGCGCGTCAACGGGCTGCCGATGAAAAGAGCCGTTCCGAGAAGTCAGCTTTGCGCGAGAAGGCAATTGCCCAGTACAAGTCGATTATCGAAACGTATCCCGGTACCCGGGCAGCTTCTGCAGCCGCTTCAAAGCTGAAGGAACTGGGTATTGCCGTCGCTCTGCCGGCCACGGTTGCCGCTGTTGAGCCACCTGCGGAGAACACCCAGATCCTGCAGCTTGAAGTTGCCCAATACGCTGGTTTTGAGTTTAACCTGCTTCCCCTCCAGCAATCCTACGAAGTTGCCCAGCGGATCAGTGTCCCGTTTGAAATTACCAATCGTGGCAATGGAAGCGATTCATTTTCTCTTGAAACCGGATTCCCGACAGAATTCCGGGCCTCATTTGCAGCGGCGGTCGCTCCGGACATGCCCATCTCCAGCACACCGGTTCTGTCTCCGGGAGAAACTTTCCGCGGCGTCGTAACCCTTGCTATCCCAGCCGCAAGCATCGACGGGCTGCGCATCACCCATCCGGTCAAGGCGGCCTCTCGCTTCATGGCGGAAGCCACCCAGTCTCGTGAGGTGCGCCTGACTGCCTCGGCACCTTTGCTGCGGGCCTTGGTAAGAACCGACCGGAATCAGCCGCTGCCGGGCGACAAAATTGCCTATCGGGTTGCTGTTCTGAACGTCGGATCAACTGCCGCCCAGGATGTCACATTCCGTCTGGCCTACCCGCCGCAACTCGAGCCGGTTGATATTGCGGCTGCAGGTCTTCGCCAGGAGGGCAAGACCGCTCTGGTTCTGGATGGAATGACGGTCCGTTCCGGAGAGAGTAAAGAGTTTACCGTCACCTTCCAGCTCAAGGAGGACTCACTGGCTGGACAGGAGTTACTCACCCGCGCCGAATTGGTCAACAACCCGCTCAAAACCAGTGCGGTATTTGTTTCCAATCTCTCGAGCGTCCAGGTGCAGCGCGGCATCCTTGTCCGTTCTGGCTCCGAGCGGCTGACGGTTATCCCCGGCCAGACCGTTTCGGTTCCGTTTGTGGTCACCAACACCGGCAACCTCCGCGAAAAATTCAAGATTATCTCGTCTGCCACCGCAGTTCAGCAGGCGGTCGTCTTTAACGACCTGAACCGTGACGGCATCCGCCAGGCCAGCGAGCCGGTTATCACCGAAATCGGCCCACTGGCTCCCAAAGAAGAGGCCAGTGTCGTAATCGAGGTCAGCACTCCACGTTCCGCTGCGGACCAGAGTCAGGGAGGCATCGAAATTTCTTTCGCATCGGAAAGTGATCCGGCCCGCCATTCATCGGCATCAGCCCGCTTGATTTACTCACGTCCGGTGCTGCAGATGGCCATGTCGGCAGCAGCCGGCCGCGACGGGCGCCTCAAGCCAGGCGAGGTCGCCGCGTTCGATCTGACCATCTCCAACAAGGGTTCCAATCTGGCCAGGGTCGTCGAACTGAAGAGTGTCTGGCCTGAACAGCTCGAACTTGTTGCCGCTGACCCCGTCAGCAGTTCTGTGGCCGGCGACGGCATCGTCTGGAAGTTTAAGGAATTGGGCGCTGGCGAAAAACGTACAATTAAGGTCTCGTTCCGGGTTAAGCCGGAGACCGGCGTCGGCACCAACATCAAGGTCAGAAATATGCTGACCTATGAAGATCAACTGGGAAACAGGTACTGACATGATCAGAACCGCATGCAGTTCCATAGCAGCCGCGTTCCTCATCTTCTGTGCAGTTCCGGCATTCTGCCAGCAGTACTATCTTTATTCTCCGGCCGCTGTGCCGAAAAGCGAAAAACCGGCCGCCAAAACAGACGGGGTACTGGTCCGGGAAGTTGCCGTGGAAAAAGGAGATACCCTGTTCGGTATTTCACGCCGTTTCAACGGTCGTGGTTCCTACTATCCCCAGATCCTGCTGTTCAATGACCTGAAAAACCCCCATCTGATTCATCCGGGTGATACCCTCAAGATTCCAGTGTCCACCGCCACTGGCGAGGAACACCCGGCTGCCAAAAAACGCCCGGCGCATCAGGAAAAATCTGCGACTCCGGTTTCTGCCGTGCAGCCCCGCCAGCCTTCAGCGGCCAAAGCATCTGCCGATCCAGTGACCGAAATTTCCTTGAGTGAACTGAAACGCCTCGACGGCGCTCCTTCAAAAAAGCGGTCAGCCAAACGCAGTACCGTTGAAAAGAAGGATGAGCGACCGGCCCGCCAGCCGCTCAAAGCAGCCGCCCGCCGCCAGATATCACCACAGAACCAGGCGGAAGAAACGCCGGTTGCTGGAAATGGGCAAGGGCTTTACGAACAGGCGGTCAAGGCGTACCGGCAGGAGGATTTTCGGTCGGCCCTCGACCTGTTTGACCGCTTTCTGGCGGCTAACCCCTCATCCCCCCTTGCTGCTGATGCCAGCCTCTACAAGGCGGAAAGTTATCTGAAACTCTCCGGCCAGTAAGAAAAACGTGCAGACACGAGAATTAATGGCACCTTGTATGTATTCCTAATAATGATGGTGCCCGCTGAATACCGTGAGGTGCCTTCGGCCAACAGACACACAAAAGCCTCTGATTTTTTCAGAGGCTTTTGTTTTCTACTGAGTTGTTTGGCAAAGGATGCCAGAAGGCTTCCGGATCCGGGTTAGTGGATGGCTGAACGCTGAATATCCCGCCCTCACCGTAGATTATTCCACAGTTGCCTGACTGTGCATAGAAGCATGAGGGCTGTAACCTGTTGTAATTCAATGAAATGTACAGTTGGCACGTTCCCTGATATACATGGTTCAGATCATTCTCTGCCGAGGCTGCCATGAAATCGTTTCTGATCATCTGTTCACTCGTCTTCGCTCCTTTATTCTCAGAGGCCGGAGAACCGTCTGCTCATGAGAACCTTCCAGCCCTTATCGATTTAGCGCTGAAGCACAATCCCGAACTTAAATCATCCCAGGCCCGTTGGAGAATGTATGTGGGCAAGGCGAAACAGGCCGGTAGCCTGGACGACCCGATGTTCATGTTCAAGCTACAGAGCCTGTTGGCCCGCGAGCCTTTCTCCTTCGGCGGAAAGGATCCGCAGACCGCCAAGGTGATCGGCATCACCCAACAGTTGCCGTTTTTTGGCAAACGGGCCCTTAAGGAAGAGGTGGCACGCTACGAGGCGGAGTCCTATCGCTGGACAACCGAAGAGCGCAAACTGGAGCTTAAGCGCATGTTGACGGAGGCATGGTACCAGCTCTACGCAGTGGACCGGTCGCTGGAGATCGTCGAGAAGAACCTGCGTATCATTTCCGATTTCACTGCCATTGCCGAGTCTCGCTACGCGGTCGGTCAGGGGGCGCAGCAGGACATCTTCAAGGCCGGGCTGGAAAAATCGAAGTTGCTCGACATGCAGATCAGCCTGCAGCAGCAGCGCAAGAGCATTGAAGCGAGCATCAATTACCTGGCCTGCCGCCCCGCCGGGACACCTGTCGGCAGGTCTGCTGATTTCGAAATCCCGCCGTTTCCCGTCAGCGTTGATCAACTGCGCGAACTGGCCTATGAAAAACGGCCGCAGTTGAAGAGTCTTATCAATCAGGTTCATAAGGGGATGGCATCTCACCGTTTGGCGCAAAAAGAGTTCTGGCCCGATTTTAACGTTTCCTTTGAGTATATGTTCCGTGAAAAGGTCGTAAACGATATGACCAACGACCCCGGCTATAACATGTTCAGCCTGGGGTTGACCTTCAACATTCCGTCTCAGCAGGAAAAACGTCAAGCCATGCTGGCAGAGTCGGAATCCGAGAAAGAGATGGCCGTTGAAGAAATGAACGGTTTAAAAAACTCTATCAATTATACCATCAGCGACAGTCTGGCACAGATGGAGCGGCGTAGGCGACAGGCAGAGCTCTACCGGGGAGGCATTATCCCCCAGGCCGAGCAGTCACTGGAATCTGCCCTGATCGGCTACCGTGTCGGCAAGGTTGATTTTCTGACGCTGCTGGATGGTCGGGTCAGCCTGTTCAACTATGAGAAGGAGCTGTACGAGTCCAAGGCTGAGTACATGATGGCCCTGGCACGACTGGAAGCGGCGGTGGGGGTAGAGCTGGTCTCGCAAGGGCAGAAAAAATCGGATTCGGAAGGTATGAATCATGTCCATAAATAAGAAGATAACTATTCCTCTTGTAATCGTACTCTTTATCGGCCTGGCCGGAGGTGGTTGGTATGTCTGGCAGCACAAGGGCCACGACCATGCCGCCGAGGGTAAGGCAGGGGAAGGCAAAGTCCAGTACACCTGCCCCATGCATCCCTTCATCATCAAAGACAAGCCGGGAGCCTGCCCAATCTGCGGCATGGAGCTCATCAAGAAGCAAAGCGACGCCCAGGCTGCCACGGCGCAGAAGCCGGACGAGAAGTTCGGCCAGATCGCCCTCTCGGCCACCCAGCGGGTCATGGCCAACGTGGCCACCGAGGTGGCCAAAGCCCAGAGCTTATCCAAGGAAATCAACGCCGTCGGGGTGGTGCAGTACGACCAGTCCCGCCAGGCCAAGGTGACCGCCTGGATCGCCGGCCGCATCGACAGGCTCAACGTCAATGCCGTTGGCGCCTTCGTTTCCAAGGACAAGCCGGTGGCCGAGGTCTATTCGCCGGAACTGCTGGCTTCCCAGCAGGAGTACCTGCTGGCAATAAAGAGCCGCGAGCAGCTCAAGAACTCCCCGATTCCATCCATTGCCCAGAACGGTGAGGGGCTGGTGGGGTCGGCCAGGCAGCGCCTCATGCTCTATGGCGTGAAAGAGAGCCAGATCGCCGAGTTGGAAAAGGCGGGCAAGCCGACCATCAAGCTGCCGGTCTATACGCCTCTCTCCGGAGTGGTGATCGAGAAGATGGTGCAGCAGGGGCAATACGTCAATGTGGGGGATACGCTCTTCAATATTGCCGACCTTTCGCAAGTCTGGGTCGAGGTTGAGGTGTACGAGAGCGAGTTCCAGAACATACGGCAGGGGCAGTCGGTGGAGATCCGCTCCCAGTCGTTCCCGGGCAAGGCGTTCAGCGGCCGGATCGCCTTCATCTATCCGTTCCTCGATCCCAAGACCCGCACCGTCAAGGCGCGGGTGGAGATGGCCAACCCCGGCATGAAGCTGAAGCCGGACATGTTCGTCAATGCGTTAATCAAGGTCGGGCTCGGCTCAGCGGTGGTGGTGCCGGTGACAGCGGTGCTGGACAGCGGCAAGCAGCAGACGGTCTGGGTGGAGAAGGAACCGGGTGTGTTCGTACCGCGTCAGGTACAGGTGGGGCAGCGCACCGATGACAGGATCCAGATCCTTAACGGGGTCAAGGCGGGCGAGAAGGTGGCGGTTAGCGGGGCATACCTGATCGATTCCGAATCGCAGCTGCGGGGTGGGCAGACCCAGGACCACAGCCAGCATACCGGCGAAGGCAAGCCGGCACAACAAACGGCTCCGGCTAAAAATGATAAACTCAATATGGATGATATGAAGATGTAGATGCATACCACCCCCGGCCCCTCCTAAACTAGGACGGGAGAACGGCTTGAAAGTAGCTCCCCCTCCTGATTCAGGAGGGGGGTGGGGGTGGTTACAAAGGTTCTTACCATGATCGAAAAAATCATCGAATATTCCGCCCGTAACCGGGTCATCGTGTTGATGCTCTTCGGGCTGATAACCGCCTGGGGGGTCTGGTCGGTCTACAGGACCCCGGTGGACGCTATACCGGACCTGTCGGACAACCAGGTGATAGTGTTCACCGACTATCCGGGCCGTTCGCCCCAGGTGGTGGAGGACCAGGTCACCTACCCGCTGGCCACCAACCTGCAGGGACTGCCGCAGGTCAAGGCGGTGCGGGCCTCGTCCGCCTTCGGCTTCTCCATGATCTATGTGATCTTCGAGGACAAGGCCGATATCTACTGGGCCCGGACCCGGGTGCTGGAGCGGCTCAACTATGCGGCATCGCTGCTGCCGCCGGGAGTTGTGCCAACGCTGGGACCGGATGGCACCGGTGTCGGGCATGTCTTCTGGTACACCATTGAGGGCAAAGGGTACGACCTGGAGCAGCTGCGCACCCTGCAGGACTGGTTCGTACGCTACCAGCTTAACACTGTGTCCGGCGTGGCCGAGGTGGCCTCCATCGGCGGCCTAGTGCGCGAGTACCAGATTGACCTCGATCCGGTGAAACTCCAGGCCTACAATATTACGGCCGGCAAGGTCATGGAGGCGGTGAAGGGCTCCAACAAGGATGTGGGCGGTAGGCTGATCGAGCAGGCCGATGCGGAGTTCCTCATCCGGGGCCAGGGGTATGTCAAGTCACTGGCCGACCTTGAGAACATCGTGGTGGCGGCCGACATGCGCGGCACGCCGATCTACCTGAAAAACCTGGGTACTGTGCAGATGGGTGGCGCTATCCGTCGCGGCATGCTCGATATGAACGGCGAAGGAGAGGCTGTTGGCGGTATCGTGGTCATGCGCTACGGCGAGAACGCCAAGGATGTCATTGACCGGGTGAAGGAAAAGATCACAGCTCTGGAGAAGGGGTTGCCACCCGGTGTGAAGATCAGGGTCTCCTATGACCGCTCCGACCTGATCGGCCGGGCCATCGATACCCTCAAGAAGAACCTGCTGGAAGAGTCTGTTGTAGTTTCACTGGTGATCCTGGTCTTCCTGCTCCACTTCCAGAGCGCCCTGGTGATCGTGCTGACCCTCCCCATCGCAGTTCTCATCGCTTTCATAACCATGAAGCTGATGGGGGTTACCTCCAACATCATGTCGCTGGGGGGCATCGCCATCGCCATCGGCGTGCTGGTGGACGCTGGTGTGATCATGGTGGAGAACTGCTACCGACACCTGTCTGAACTGCCGGAGGATGAACGGAAGGAACGGCGGCTGGAGGTGATCATCACCTCTGCCAAGCAGGTGGGACGGGCTATCTTCTTTTCGCTTGCCATCATCGTACTCTCATTCGTGCCGGTCTTCCTGCTTGAAGGGCAGGAAGGTAAGTTGTTCCACCCGCTCGCCTTCACCAAGACCTTCTCCATGGTCGGCTCGGCCATGATCGCCATCACCCTGGTGCCGGTGCTGATGTACTTCTTCATGCGGGGCAGGATGCCGCGGGAAGAGGCCAACCCGGTCTCCCGCTTCTTCATCGCCCTCTACAGCCCGGTGATCCGCTGGGTACTGAAATGGAAGAAGACCACCATCGCCCTCAACGTGATCGCCCTGCTGGTCGCGGTACCGCTGTTCATGAAGCTCGGCTCCGAATTCATGCCGCCGCTTGACGAGGGGTCACTGCTCTACATGCCGGTGACGCTCCCCAACGTCTCCATCACCGAGGCCAAGCGGATCATCCAGGTACAGGACGCCATCATCAAGAGCGTCCCCGAAGTGGAGCATGTGCTGGGCAAGGTGGGCCGGGCAGAGACCTCCACCGACCCGGCCCCGGTCTCCATGTTCGAGTCGATCATCATCCTGAAACCGAAAGAGCAGTGGCGGCCCGGCATCAAAAAAGCGGACATCGTGGGTGAGCTGGACGGCAAGCTTCAGCAGATCGGGGTGCGCAACGGCTGGACCCAGCCGATCATCAACCGCATCAATATGCTCTCCACCGGAGTGCGTACCGACCTGGGGGTAAAGATCTTCGGCTCTGACCTGAACGTGCTGCGGGATCTGGCCATTCAGGCTGAAGGGATCCTCAAGACCGTGCACGGTAGTGCTGATGTGGTGGCAGAACGGGTCACCGGCGGCAATTATATCGATATCGAGATTGACCGGGAGGCGGCCGCCCGCTATGGCGTGGGCGTGGGGGACATTCAGGACGTGATATCCACCGCCCTCGGTGGAGAGACACTCTCTACCACCGTGGAAGGGCGCAACCGCTTCCCTATCCGTATGCGTTACCTGCGCGACTATCGGGACAATATCCCGGCCATCCGCCGCATCCTGGTGAGTGGCATGGGTGGTGCCCAAGTGCCGCTGTCGCTGGTGACAAAGCTCAAGGTCTCAACCGGTGCGCCGGAGATCAACAGCGAGGGGGGGCTGCTGCGCTCCATCGTCTTCCTCAACGTGCGGGGGCGTGACATGGGCGGTTTCGTGGGCGAGGCCAAGCAGGTGCTGGAGAGACAGCTCAAGCTGCCGCCGGGGTACTACGTGGCCTGGTCCGGCCAGTGGGAGAACCAGGTGCGGGCCAAGGCGCGGCTCCAGATCCTTGTGCCGGCCGGCATGCTGATCATCTTCATCCTGCTCTACTTCACCTTCCACTCGGCCCTGGAGGCCAGCATGGTGATGCTCTCGGTGCCGTTTGCCCTGATTGGAGGCGTGTATCTGGTTTCGGCGCTGGGCTACAACATGTCAGTGGCGGTCTGGGTCGGATTCATCGCCCTCTACGGCATAGCTGTCGAGACCGGGGTGGTTATGGTGATCTACCTGCATGAGGCGCTGGACAAAAAACTGATCAACGGTCCCTGTACGGAGCAGGACATCTACGACGCCACCTTTGAGGGTGCGGTGTTGCGCCTGCGCCCCAAGTTGATGACCGTGGCGGTGGCACTGTTGGGGCTGGTGCCGATCATGTGGTCATCCGGGACCGGGGCGGACGTGATGAAACCGATCGCTGCTCCGATGATCGGAGGGATGATCTCATCAGCGGTGCATGTGCTTATTATGACCCCGGTTATCTTCGTGCTGATGAAGAAGAGGGAATTGAAGAAGGGGATGCTGAAATACAGCGGGATGAAACATTAACAGGAAACGCAATGAGCGCTCCACGCCGGCTGCGTGAAGCGCTCATCATATGCCAGGTTATTGGTGATAATTAACGATCTGAAGTGCCGTAGCGGATCGGGATCCGTAAATTGTTCGGAGCCACTTTGTATCCTCCGGAGACAGTCAGATACCCCTTGTACAGGTCGCTCATGTCCGTGATCTTTGCCATCCACCATCTTCTGTTGCGAGCCTGATCCTTTTTTTTGGGTGCCTTATAAATTTTGTCATTGTTGTCGTGGAATATGATTACATGCAGACCAAGCTTCAATTCGTCCTGGGAAGCGATCCGTGACTGCCAGATGATGTTCGTCCAGATGTTCTTGCCTTCTGCAACCGTCATGAACTCGCCCTCGTCCTTTGTTGCGGCACTCGGCTTGGTAACCATTTTTGAAAGGGTGACAAACATCCATGTGTGGTCACCCAACTCATGCTCGCCAATGAAATAATCGTCAGGCTGGATGAAATGGACATCAGCGCCGCTGCTTGGAGCTGTCCGGGGGGCGGCATCCCTGCGCGGAGGAGGTGCTGGGGCTTCTTCAGGCTGCTCGGCCGGTTCTGCAGCCGGGGCGGGAGCAGGACGGCCAATCAATTTATCGGCCCTTTCCGCACCTTCAAGTACATCCCGCCAGCCAGCGAAGGAAATCATTGGGAGCATCAATACAAGGGCCAGCACAACAAGCAGTAGCCGATTCATAATATACCTCCAGCCGAAGAAATTTTTGTACCATTATCTAGTGAGAAATACTTCATACCATAGTGGGAAAGGAATGCAAGCGAGAAAAAACGTTCACAGCATCTTCCGCAGGTACTGGCCGGTGTAGGATTTTGTGACCTTGGCCAGCTGTTCCGGCGTGCCGGCGGCGATGATTTCGCCTCCCCGGTCGCCCCCCTCTGGCCCCAGGTCGATGATCCAGTCGGCGGTCTTGATGACATCCAGGTTGTGCTCAATGATGACGATCGTGTTGCCCCCCTCAACCAATTTGTGGAGCACGTCGAGCAGCTTGGCGATGTCGTGAAAATGCAGGCCGGTGGTCGGTTCGTCAAGAATGTAGATGGTGCGGCCTGTGGCGCGGCGGGACAGCTCCTTGGCCAGTTTGACCCGTTGTGCCTCACCGCCGGAGAGGGTGGTGGCCGACTGTCCGAGGGTGATATACCCCAGACCTACCTCCTCCAGGGTTTTCAGCTTGTTTTTGATGCGCGGGATGGCACCCATGAATTCCAGTGCCTGGGAGACGGTCATGGCCAGCACCTCGGCGATGGATTTGCCCTTGTAGTGAACCTCAAGGGTCTCCCGGTTGTAGCGGGCGCCTTTGCAGACCTCGCATTCCACATAGACATCGGGCAGGAAATGCATCTCGATCTTGATGATGCCGTCTCCGGAGCAGGCCTCGCAACGCCCCCCCTTGACATTGAAGGAGTAACGCCCCGGCTTGTAGCCGCGCAGTTTCGATTCCGGCAGATTGGAGAACAGGTCACGGATGTCGCCGAACACCCCGGTGTAGGTGGCGGGGTTGGAGCGCGGCGTACGGCCGATGGGGGACTGGTCGATGTTGATCACCTTGTCCAGGTGTTCCAGCCCGAGTACATCCTTCACCGTGCCGGCCTTTTCCCGACTGCGGTAAAGGCGCTGGGAGAGTACCTTGTGCAGGGTGTCGATGACCAGCGTTGACTTGCCCGAGCCGGAGACGCCTGTCACACAGGTCATCACCCCCAGCGGAATCTCAACGGTTACGTCTTTCAGGTTGTTCTCCGACGCCCCGACGATTGCAAGCTTCTTCTTGCCGCTGCGCCGTTTCTTCGGCACTGCGATGGTCAACTCGCCGGAAAGGTACCTGCCGGTGAGGGAATCGGGATGTTTCATCACCTCGGCCGGGGTCCCCTGGGCCACCACTTCGCCGCCGTGGACGCCGGCGCCCGGCCCCATGTCGATCAGGTGGTCCGCCTCCAGGATGGTTTCCTCGTCATGTTCCACCACCAGCACCGTGTTGCCGATGTCCCTCAGCCGTTTAATGGTTGCAAGGAGGCGCGAGTTGTCGCGCTGGTGCAGGCCGA
>DCNF01000051.1:0-231 GCA_002322035.1 Geobacter sp. UBA1603 | reverse complement strand
TCCAGGGAGAGGTAGTCGAGCCCTACGTTGACCAGGAAAGAGAGTCGCTCCCTGACCTCTTTGAGAATGCGGCGGGCAATTTCCTTCTCTTTGTCGGTCAGTTCCAGCCCCTCGAAAAAAAGCAGGCAGTCCCTGATTGAAAGCGCTGTCACGTCCCGGATGGTCTGCCCCCCTACGAGAACATGGAGCGCCTCGGGACGCAGGCGGGCGCCGTGGCAGGTGGGGCAGGGC
>DCNF01000065.1:21027-21296 GCA_002322035.1 Geobacter sp. UBA1603 | reverse complement strand
CGTTTGCGCTGATCAACATCCCCGGAAATAATCCGGCAGGGGAAACCGTTGGCATTCAGTCGGTCATGAAGGTATTCCCCCTCGCGCTTGGTGTTGATGAAGACCATGGTGCGCTCCATTCCCTCGCGCCGCAGAAGGCCGAGCAGAAGCGGAAACTTCTCTTTGCGGGAACAGTGGTAGAGCAGTTGTTCCACCCGTTCGGCAGTCATCTGCTCCGGGGAAACCGAGACTTTTTCAGGCAGGTTCATGAATTCATAGGCAAGCTCCAT
>DCNF01000065.1:20541-20892 GCA_002322035.1 Geobacter sp. UBA1603 | reverse complement strand
GCGATGAAGCCCATGTCGAACATTCGGTCGGCCTCGTCGATAACCAGCATTTCGATCCCTTTCAGGGAATACACCTTCTGTTTCAGATAGTCGATCAGGCGCCCCGGCGTACCGATAACCAGGTCGGCACCGTCACGCAGGGCATTTTTCTGTTTCATGTAATCGACACCGCCGTAGATTGCCTGNNATAACGAATCCGCATGATTTGCCGAGCAGCTGTGCATCCTGCTCAATCTGGACTACCAGCTCCCGTGTCGGGGCGAGTATCAGCGCTCGGGGGCGTGCCGCCGGTGCAACCGGCTGGGCCTGGAGCAGGCGGGCAAACAGCGTGATCAGGAAGGCGGCGGTTTT
>DCNF01000065.1:14681-20516 GCA_002322035.1 Geobacter sp. UBA1603 | reverse complement strand
GCGGTTTTGCCGGTGCCGGTCTGTGCCTGTCCGGCGACATCCCGGCCGGCCAGGGAAAGCGGCAGGGTTTTTTCCTGGATCGGTGTGCAGTCACTGAAGCCTGCGTGGGAGATCCCCTGCAAAAGTTGCGGGGGGAGCGGCAACGTTTCAAATTTCATGGAGAAGTTCCTTGGATGCACAGAGGGTTGCGCCCTGAATTGTCAATGGCCGTACCATATACCCAGTGACCGTGCAAGGCAACGTAAACCTTGCATTACGGCATTTTTACAGGGGCGGAAATCCAGAAATGCTTTGACAACCAGCCGGACATTCCCTACTATTGCTAAAATTTTCTCCAAGGAATTCCACCTGATGCAGGCCGCACTGAATATCATCGGCGACGATCTCGTTCGTGTCGAACAGCAGTTCCGCAAAGATCTCGAATCTGATGTTCCCCTGATCCGCAAGGTTGGTGAGTATGTTCTCTCCAGTGGCGGAAAACGGATCAGGCCGGCTCTTTTGCTTCTTGCCGCGCGCCTGTGCGGATACCAGGGTGATCAGGCGGTTCCTCTGGCAAGCGTTGTCGAGTTCATCCACACCGCCACGCTGTTGCATGACGATGTCGTTGATAGTGCCACCCTGCGTCGCGGGATCGCCTCGGCCAATACTCTGTGGGGCAATGAGGCGTCGGTGCTGGTTGGTGATTTTTTGTTTTCAAAGTCGTTTTCTCTGATGGTCGGGGTCGGTAGTCTCGATATTCTGCGGGTACTTTCCAGTGCCACCACAATCATTGCCGAAGGTGAAGTGTTGCAGTTGCTCTGTACCGGTGAGATCGACCTGACCGAAGAGCGCTATATTGGTGTTGTCAGATCCAAAACAGCAATTCTTATGTCTGCCGCCTGTGAGGCCGGGGCCATACTGGGGATGGTGGACGAGCCGCGCCAGCGGGCCTTGGCCGATTTCGGCATGGATCTCGGAATTGCGTTCCAGCTGATGGATGACCTGCTTGATTACACTGCCACTGAAGAGGAGTTCGGCAAAAGCATTGGCCACGATCTGGAAGAGGGGAAAATCACCCTGCCGCTGATCCACACCCTGCGCAACTGCGCTGCAGATGAACGTGAGCGGATCGAAGCCGTGGTGGCAAAGGATGAGATGTCAGTCGATGAATTCCGTGACGTATCCGCTCTTGTCCGCCAGTACGGCGGGATCGACTATACGGTTGCCGCCGCTCGCGGTTATATTGCCGCCTGCCTCTCCCATCTGGAACTGTTTGCCGCATCCGACATCAGGGCTGCCCTGGCCGAGCTGGCTGATTATGTCGTTACCCGCAATCGCTGATTCCATACAACCCCACGTGTCAATCCCATCAAGTCTGGAGGTCTTCCCATGAAACGCGTGTTTCTGCTATGCACCGC
Source organism: Geobacter sp. UBA1603 (assembly GCA_002322035.1). GTDB lineage: Bacteria > Desulfobacterota > Desulfuromonadia > Geobacterales > Pseudopelobacteraceae > UBA1603. Next base: position 19,119 of record DCNF01000065.1, on the reverse strand, counting down.
TGTAATCATGGCACTATCGCTATCGGCCTGCACAAGGAATGAAAGTGGTAAGTCGTCTTCCAGGCCGGTCGGAGCGGCAATCGAAAAGAGCCCGGCTCCTGACCTGACGGTAACCGACCTGAAGGGTGCCCCTGTTTCGCTGTCGTCCCTGAAAGGTACCGTAGTCCTTCTGAACTTCTGGGCGACCTGGTGTCCTCCCTGTCGCGAAGAAATCCCCTCAATGATCAAGCTTGCCGGCGCCATGGCTGGTAAACCTTTCCGGATGCTGGCGGTCTCGATTGATGAGGGCGGGGTTGGGGCGGTTGAGGCCTATCTCAAAGAAAGCGGTTCCGCAGCGCTTCCTGTCTACATGGATAAGGAAAACAGTGCTGCCAGGACCTATGGCATAACCGGCGTTCCCGAGACATTTATCATCGATAAAAGTGGTATTCTGGTAAAAAAAGTAATCGGTCCCATGGACTGGAACTCGCCTGAAGCGGTTTCGTTTCTTGAAGGTCTGATGAAGTAGGAGTTTCGTTCCGTGCATTCACCGGAGGTTACATATCTCGGCGCATTCGTGGCCGGCCTGCTCTCTTTCCTTTCTCCGTGCGTACTGCCGCTGATCCCGTCGTATATTACATATATTACCGGCCTTTCCTTTGCTGATCTGCAGGATCAGCATCCATCACACTTGATCCGCCGCAAGACACTGATTCATTCTGTGGCATTTATTCTTGGTTTCACGACCGTTTTTGTGCTGCTGGGGGCATCGGCAACATATCTTGGCTCTTTCCTGCATACTCATGCGGCCCTGATCAGAAAAATCGGCGGTATTCTGGTGGTCCTTCTGGGTGCCCATGTGGCCGGACTTCTGCCGATTCGCCTGCTCCTCGGAGAAAAGCGCATATCAATTCGCAACCGCCCGGCCGGCTTTGCCGGGAGTTTTCTGGTCGGGATCGCTTTTGCAACCGGCTGGACTCCGTGCATCGGGCCGATTCTGGCTGCTATTCTGATGGTGGCTGCAACTGAGGAAAAGGTCTATCAGGGAATCCTGCTGCTCCTGCTCTATTCGCTTGGGCTTGGTATCCCGTTTTTTCTCTCTTCACTGGCCATGAACCAGTTTCTCGATGTATTTAACCGTTTCAAACGTCATATTCGGACGTTTGAGATCATTACCGGAATATTTCTTATGATTATCGGCATCCTGATCTACTCCAACTGGCTTTCCCGTTTATCCGGCTACGCCACGATTCTCTATAAGGGACTTGAGTGAAAGCGCGCCGTGCCCGTCACTCGATTCAGATTTCGGTCGCACAGCTTGCGGTTACTGAAGCCTTTTATGGCGGAATTCTTGAGCTGCCGGTCCAGCGATCCCTGACCGCTCCGGGGGCTCCGGACCACCTGATGATCGATCTGGGTGAGGTTGCCCTTGTGTTCGTTGAGGAAGAGGATGTGATCAGGGCCCACCCGGTGCTCGAAACCCGTTTCAGCATGTTCCCGCGCGGAGTGGGGATGACCCTGCATTTCGAGGTGAGCGACATTGAGGGGATTCGCGACGCATTAATGGAGGAAGGGCTTGAAATCCTGTATCCTCTGGAAATCAAGCCCTATGGCGTTAAGGAAATGTGGTGTTTCGATCCGGACGGTTACCTGGTTGTCCTTGACGAATCATCCGCTGGACTTTCAAAAGCCGGGAAATAACCCGGCTTTTTTACTGTTGTGGTTCGTGAGGCGATTGTGTGGATGAATGTTCCCGCGACCCGGGGGAACAGGCAGGCGACATTCAGGTCTGGACACCCATTTTGGGTAGAATGTAACGGTTCATTATGAACCAGGCCGCAATGACAGCCAGCATCAGCAGGATATCTTTCATGACATTACTCTCCTTTCCCTTTTTTTCTATCACATATACTGAAAAATATATATGTTATTTTGTATGAATCAGATTTCGATTCGACATCGCCGGCAGATGCTGCAGGCAGTGCTGCTTGTGTTGTTTCTGGCTCTTCCGTTTCTGTCGGTCCACGGCTCACCACTGTTTCGGATCGATGTCCCGGCCCACACCATGTTTCTGGCAGGTGTGCCGCTGCGGGTCGACGAATTATTCATTCTGCTCTTGTCTGTTCTGCTGCTACTAGTTCTTTTTTTTCTTATTACGGTTGTCCTCGGACGTGTCTGGTGCGGCTGGTTCTGTCCCCAATCCCTGGTAAATGACCTGATCGAGAGTGCCCGCAGATGGAGTGCATCCCGGATACCTTCGAATATTGTTGTTCAGGCCACAGTCAATCTGGTTGCGATTTCCGTTGCCCTGCTGATGTCCTTGGCGCTGCTCTTGTGGTTCATGCCGCCGGCCGAGGTATTCCAGATTATTCTTTCCCCCCGCAGCAACCCGGTTGCATGGAGCGCTGCTGCCATATTGTTTTTCATTGCCTATCTCGACATGATTCTTGTTGGTCGTGATTTCTGCCGATCCTATTGCCCCTACGGGCGGTTCCAGGCAGCCCTGACCGATCAGTCCACCCTGAACCTGGCATTTGTCGAGCAGGAGAGGCACCGGTGTGTCCGCTGCGGTCAGTGTCTGCAGACCTGCCCGATGGGAATTGATATACGGAAAGGGTTTCAGATCGAGTGCATCAATTGCGGCAGTTGTATTGATGCGTGCCGGCAGGTCATGGAAGCCCGCAACGACCCGCAGGGCGGGCTGATCTCCTATCGTTTCGGAGATGCAGGCGGATACAGAATCGGCCGGCGCACACTGGTGCTCGCGTGTGGTGCGGTGCTGTTGCTGGCAGCGCTGGTCTGGCAGGCCGGAAACCGGCGGTCGGCCAGTATGGTCGTTCTGCGTAATTCTCTGGCAGACGTTCGTGAATTGCCGGACCGGTCGGTGGTGGTCCCCTGGAGCGCGATTATTGAAAACCGCGCTCCACAAGCAGCGGATTTCAGGATTGAGGCTGATCGGGGTGTTCAACTGCTTGGCCCGGTATCCCATATCCGTATTCCGGCAAATGCTGGGCGCCGGATCGATTTTTTCATCCATCGGCCGGCTGGCTTTCCGGACAACACTTCGATTCGGCTCAGCTTGGTCACCGGACTGGGCACCGTTTTGCAGGTCGAGCAGGTCGTCCCATGAACAATGGTGAAGCGCGGGTTTGCACCCATTGCGGTATTCGCTTTTCGCGGTCTCCGGTCGTTGAAGATCATGGGGAACACGCCGGGGCTCCGTTCTGCTGCCGTGGCTGTCGTGGCGCCTATCGCATCATTACAGGTGCCGGTCTGGACGGTTATTACCAGCGGGGTGGCCGCATAACCCCGACAGTCGATGATCAGCTGCCGGCAATTCCAGATGATGCTGAACTGGCACCGTATCTGATGCCGTGCGATGATGTCTGCCGGATTGATTTTCTGATCGGCGGAATCAGCTGCCCGTCGTGCCAGTGGCTGCTGGAGCGGGTTATCGGGAGGATTGACGGTGTTGATTCGGTCTCGTTGTCGTACAGCAGTGCTTCTGCTTCGGTAAAATTTAATCCGGAGGCGATCGGGCCGTCGCAGATTGCTGCCGAAATTGCCCGGCTCGGTTACCGTCCCCGCCCCTATTCTCCAGACAGTTCTGAAAAGGAGGCCCGTGAGCAGCGCATGGATCTGCTGGTCAGGTGCGGTACCGGCCTGTTTCTGACCATGCAGCTTATGGCCTACTCGTTTGGTTTGTATGCAGGCTATTTTCAGGGGATGTCGCCATTTATGCACTCGGTGCTGCAGTATTTTTCACTGGCGGTTTCAACGCCGGTGGTTTTCTACTGTGGCTGGCCATTCTGGAAGGGGGCCTGGCAGGGGATCCGCAGCAGGCAGCCGGGGATGGACCTTCTGATCGTAGTTGGGGCTGGGTCGGCCTGGTTGTACAGTGGTGCTGCTCTGCTGGCCGGAGCAGAGACCTATTTTGAAAGCGCCGCCATGATCGTGGCTTTTGTGCTGATCGGGCGTCTGCTGGAGCAGGCGGTCCGCCGCAGGGCTCTGGCGGGGGTTGAGGCACTCTATGCCGCAGTGCCGCAGAAGGCGACGATTTTGGAAGGTGAAATCCCCCGCGAGGTTGATGCTTCCCTGGTCAGGGCGGGGCAGGCGCTGCTGGTGCGTCAGGGGGAGCGGGTCCCGGTGGATATGCTGATTACCGAAGGGGAAACCGAAATTGATCAGGCATTGGTCAGCGGTGAAAGCGTACCGGTTATGGTAGGCCCCGGGAGCGAACTGCGGGCGGGCAGCGTCAACCTGCTTGTGCCGGTACGGGGTGAGGCACTTCGTCCGGCCGGTTTGAGTTACCCCATGCGGGTGGCTGAAATGGTACGGACAGCCCAGGCTTCACGGCCTGAAGTCCAGCGGGTGGCTGACCGTATCTCTTCGCGGTTTGTTCCGTCGGTGATAACGCTCGGGGTTGCTGTTTTCTGCTGGCTCTGGCTGGTGAGCGCCA
>DCNF01000065.1:10834-14652 GCA_002322035.1 Geobacter sp. UBA1603 | reverse complement strand
CTGGTGAGCGCCACGACCATTTCCGCCGCGGTTATGACCGGTCTGGCCGTTGTCCTGATCGCCTGCCCCTGTGCTCTGGGACTGGCAGTCCCGACCGCTGTCCTGGCTGCCTGCAGCAGGGCTGCTGCCAGCGGCGTGCTGATCAGGGGAGGGGATGTAATTGAACGTCTGTCCGGTGTTGATACGGTGCTGCTTGATAAAACCGGCACACTGACCGAAGGTCGCCCGGCAGTGACATTGTGGGGGTGGGTGGGTGATTTTCCGCAGGATCAACTCCTTGAGGCGGTTGCAACGGTTGAATCGCTTTCGTCCCATCCGGTGGCTGGTGCGCTGGTCCAGTATGCTGCTGAACGGGGGATTCTGCCTCAATTGTGCAGTGACTTCCGATCGTTTCCCGGCCGGGGGGTCGCAGGACGGCTCCCGTCAGGAATCGAATGCCTCTGCGGCAGTCCGGCCATGATGGAGGAACGGGGTATAGACACATCCCCCCTGTCCCATTATCGCGATGATTCAGAAAGCCTGCTTGCGGTTGCTGTCGGTGGTCGGCTTGCCGGCTGGTTTCTCGTTTCCGACCGGCTTCGCAGCGGTGCCGCTGCTATGGTGAGCGGACTTGCCGCAACCGGCCTAGCACTCGAAATTGTCAGCGGTGATGCCCCCCCAGTTGTGAGCCGTCTGGCCCGCGAACTTGGAATTGCCGCGGCTGCAGGCGGAATGACGCCATCCATGAAGCTTGAGCGGGTCAACGAATTACATCGTCAGGGCCATCGTGTACTGATGGTCGGTGACGGTGTTAACGACACCCCCTCCCTTGCCGCATCGCTTGTCAGCTGTTCGATCCAGGGTTCAAGTGACAGTGCCCTGGAGCAGGCCGATCTGATTGTTCCCGAACAGGCTCTGGCCGGACTGTTTGATACGCTCCTGCTTTCAAGACGGGCCATGAGGGTAATCCGGCAGAATCTGGCATGGTCATTTTTCTACAATCTGATTGGCATACCACTGGCTCTGGCAGGCGTTGTGACTCCGGTTTACGCTGCTGGGGCCATGACCGTCAGCTCATTGATGGTTTCATGCAATTCGCTCCGGCTTATGAAAGGTGGGCACCATGGATGAATCAACGCTGCTATTGATCGTCCTCTCACTCTGCCTTGGCGCCGGCTGCTGGTTAATATTCATCTGGGCCGTGCGCCGCGGTGAATTCGATGATGTCGAAAAACCCAAGCACCGCATGCTTGACGATGACTGATCCGCCTGTCTCTGGCTTCGAAACAAATTGACAGTTTGACGGGTTTTATGGTTTTATCGTCAAGTTTTGCATCTGAAATCCCGTTACATAGTACCGCTATGCGCCATTGTCTGCGGTCTCTTTCTGCTTGTAAGGGTCGGCATGATCAGCGGTGCCGTGCTTCCCGATGACCGGATTCGCGTCGCACTGGTTAAAGGTGTGCCTTCAGTGACGATTGATGGAGAGGGGCTGCTCGCGCTCCGGGACAACGGCAATCCGCTGCCGCTTTCTCCGCCGGTTACGGTCCGGTATGTTCGCGATGGGATTACTGTTGATGGCATAGTCAGCAGCCGTTTGACGTTTTCAGCCTCGTCGGCGGTGTATGTCAATGGCAAGCCCTATCGCGGTCTGGCCGAAGTTCAGGCCGGTGAAAAAGGGCTTCTGGTCATCAACGACCTGGCCCTTGAGGATTACCTGGTCGGCTTGATCAACTGTGAAATCTCTTCAGCCTGGCCGATCGAAGCGGTAAAGGCCCAGGCAGTGATTGCCCGGACCTATGCCATCAACCGCCGGGATGCCCGCCGCACCGCTTCTTATCACCTTGAATCTTCGGTGATTGATCAGGTCTATGATGGTTGTGCCATTGAAGACAGCCGGGCGCGCCGCGGAGTCAGTGAAACTGCCGGGGAAGTGCTGACCCACGGTGGTGCTGTAATCCAGGCGTTCTATCATTCCAACTGCGGCGGTAGAACGGAAGCATCGGAGCATGTCTGGGGTATGGCGCTTCCCTATCTGAAGGGTGTTGACTGCCAGTACTGCTTAAACTCTCCCTCGACACACTGGGAACAGAAGCTGACGCTGCGCGAGATTGAAGATAAGCTGAAGGCGGCTGGTCATCGGGTTTCCGGCATTACTGACATCAGGGGCGGTGCCCGTAACAGTCGCGGCCGGCTGAAGCATGTCGTGATGGTCATGCCGCGCAGTGAACTGGCGCTCACCGGCGATCAGTTCCGCAAGGCGGTCGGCTACGGGGTGATCAAGAGCACCAATTTTTCAGTCCGAGCCGCCAATGGTGATGTCATGTTCAGCGGGACCGGCAACGGCCACGGGGTCGGCCTCTGTCAATGGGGCGCCAAACAGCGCGCCCTTGAGGGTTTCAGCTATGCCGAGATCCTTTCTTACTATTATCCCGGCACGGTACTTTTCCGGCCGGCGGGTGAACAGCGGTAGCAATGCTGGTCAGTGATTTTGCCTATGAGCTGCCCCAGGAACTGATTGCCCGTTATCCGGCGGCCGAACGGGACGCTTCGCGACTGATGCTGCTTGACCGCCGCACCGGCTCACTGTCCGGTACCCGTTTTTCCGAGATTGTCTCCATGCTTTCTCCGGGTGATCTGATGGTGCTGAATGACACCCGCGTGCTGGCCGCCCGTGTGCTGGGAGCCAGGCCGACCGGTGGACGGGTTGAGCTCTTTCTGGTATCCCGGCTCCCAGGTCCCGCTGAACTCTGGGAGTGTCTGGTCAAAGGATCCAAGCGGTTTCGTCCCGGGCAACAGATTCTGTTGCCGGCCGGTGCCGTGGCAACAGTGATCGACAAACAGCCGGGGGATGTCTGGCTGGTCAGGTTTGACTGCCCGGAGCCGTTTGAGGATTGGCTTGAGCGGGAGGGACACATCCCGCTGCCCCCCTATCTGCACCGGGCTGATGAACCCCTTGACCGTGACCGCTACCAGACGGTTTTTGCCAGGGAGGCCGGTGCGGTTGCCGCGCCCACAGCCGGCCTCCATTTTACCGGGGAACTGCTGCAGAAAATTGCTGATCGCGGTGTCGGGATTTCATGGATTACGCTGCATACCGGTCCAGGCACATTTCAGCCGGTTCGTGTGGAGCGGGTTGAGGACCACCGGATCCATGCCGAGCGGTATCTGCTGCCGGAATCCACCGCTGATGCCATTTCAGCAGCCCGGCGGCGGGGTGGCCGGGTGATTGCGGTCGGGACGACCAGCGCACGGACCCTTGAGTACTGCGCCGACGGCCAGGGCGGTGTCGTTGCCGGTTCCGGGCTGGCCGATATCTTTATCCGCCCGGGTTATGATTTCAGGGTTGTTGATGGTCTGGTGACAAACTTTCACCTGCCCGAATCGACTTTACTGATGCTTGTTTCGGCGTTTGCCGGCCGGGATTTCGTGCTTGAGGCTTACCGGCAGGCCGTCCGTGATGGCTACCGTTTTTACAGTTACGGCGATGCAATGATGATCGTTTGAGAGGTTTTGTGCCGCCCCATTTTTCCGTACTGCACCGTGACGCATCGTCGCGGGCCAGAATCTGTTCCCTGACAACGCCCCACGGGGCATTCGAGACGCCGATTTTCATGCCGGTCGGCACCAATGCGACGGTCAAGGCGATGACTCCGGAAGACCTGCAGGCGGTTGAGGCTCGGATTATCCTGGCCAACACATACCACCTCTACCTGCGTCCGGGGCATGAACTGATCCAGCGACTGGGGGGACTGCACCGTTTCATGGGCTGGAACGGTCCGATTCTGACCGACAGCGGCGGATTTCAGGTGTTCAGCCTTGGCGACCTGCGTAAGATG
>DCNF01000065.1:0-10790 GCA_002322035.1 Geobacter sp. UBA1603 | reverse complement strand
GGCGTGCGTTTCCAGTCGCACATCGACGGGTCGTATCACATGCTGACTCCGGAGAAGGCGATTGCCATCCAGGAAGCGCTTGGCGCAGATATCATCATGTGCTTCGACGAGTGTCCTCCGGCAACGGCTGAGTATTCCTATGTCGAGCGCTCGCTGGCCATGACCTCGCGCTGGGCCCGGCGCTGCAAGGAAGCCCGTCGTCGTGAAGATCAGCACCTGTTCGGCATCGTTCAGGGGGGGATGCACCGTGACTTGCGGGCTCGCAGCCTGGATAATATACGCTCGATCGGATTTGACGGCTATGCCCTGGGCGGGCTGTCGGTCGGTGAGGAAAAGGAGCAGATGTACGATGTCATGGACTGCTGCTCGCCGATGATGCCGGATGACGCTCCCCGCTATATCATGGGCATCGGTGCTCCCGAAGACCTGATCGAGGCGGTCTGGCATGGCTACGACATGTTCGACTGTGTCATGCCGACCAGAAATGCACGGAACGGCATGCTGTTTACCAGCCGCGGCCGGATCAACATCAAGGCCAAGGCCCATGAGGAGGATCAGGGGCCGATCGATCCCGAATGCGGATGCCATGTCTGCCGTTCATACTCCCGGGCATACCTGCGGCACCTGTACCGTGCCGGGGAGATACTGGCATCACAGTTGAACACCTATCACAACCTGCACTATTATCTCGACCTGATGCGACAGGCGCGCCAGGCGATACGTGATGATCGCTATGCTGATTTCAGGCGGGAATTTTACGCACGACAGGCATCAGATCAATAAACATACGAGAGGAGAAACACATGTTGGGAGTAGCGTTTGCAATGGCAGGTCCCCCGGGAGGGGCAGCAGGGCAGGCCAGCGGCGGAATGGCGGCGTTTTCGCAGATCATCCCGCTGGTATTCATGTTTGCAATTTTCTATTTTCTGCTGATCAGACCGCAGCAGAAAAAAGCCAAGGAGCACAAGGCACTGCTGGATGCGCTTAAGAAAGGTGACAGCATCATCACAGCCGGCGGAGTGCACGGTAAGGTCACTGCAGTTGATGATACGGTTGCAACCGTTGAGATCGCCACCGGCGTGAATATCAAAATTACCAAGAGTTATATTGCATCAATCAAGAAGGACTAGAAACAGCTACCGAAGGGAGAACCTGCCCCATGCCGCACGGAACCGGCTGGCGAATCAGCCTGATAGGCATATTGATACTGCTGTCTTTTCTTTACCTAACCCCCACGTTGGTCACGACACTACCATCGTGGTGGAAGGGAGCCCTGCCCAAAGACAAGATTCACCTCGGCCTTGACCTTCAGGGGGGAACCCATCTGGTGCTTGAGGTTGATACCCAGAAGGCCCTGGAAGGGACCCTTGACCTTGTGGCCACGGATCTGGAGGACACCCTCAACGCCAAGACCCTCCGATTTAAGCGGATCCAGAGGGTCGGCTCGGATAAGGTGTCGCTTCTGTTCTATGAGCGGGGTACTGCGGATGCAGTGCAGAAGCTGCTCAAGGACAAATACCCTGGCTATGAGCAGACGCCGGCTGTCGATGAGGGCGGATTTATCGGCACAACTCTCAAAATCAACGAGAAGGATGCCCAGGATCGCAAGGATAAGGCTGTTCAGCAGGCCCTTGAAACAATCCGTAACCGGATTGACCAGTTTGGGGTCTCAGAGCCGGTAATCCAGCGTGAGGGAATCAACCATATTGTTGTCCAGCTACCCGGTATCAAAGACCCCCAGCGGGCGATTGACCTGATCGGTAAGACCGCCCGTCTGGAGTTCAAGCTGGTGCGCGAGGACGTCCCTCCCTCATCGGCGGTTATTCCGGATGATGCTGAACTGCTCAAGGAAAAGACAACCGACCAGACCACCGGAGCGGTATCGGAAGTACCGTTCGTGCTACAGAAAAAAGCAATGATCACCGGTGACCTGTTGACCGATGCCCAAGTACGCATCGACTCGCAGTTCAATCAGCCCTACGTTGCCATCGAGTTCAATTCCCTCGGCGCCAAGCTCTTCGATCAGGTAACCGCAGCCAATGTGGGCAAACGTTTTGCGATCGTTCTCGATAACAACATCTACTCCGCCCCGGTCATCCGCGAGCGGATCTCAGGCGGAAGTGCCCAAATTTCTGGTAATTTCACCGAGAAGACCGCTGCCGACCTGGCAATTGTCCTGCGTGCCGGCGCCCTGCCTGCTCCGGTCAAGATCATCCAGAATGTAACCGTCGGCCCGTCCCTTGGGCAGGACTCGATCAGCAAAGGCCTCTATGCCGGCCTGATCGGCGTCGTGCTGGTGATCATATTCATGTCGGTTTACTACAAGCTTTCAGGACTGGTTGCCAACTGGGGCATGGTGCTGAACGTGATTTACCTGATGGGGGCCCTGGCTGCCCTTGGCGCAACCCTCACGCTGCCGGGCATTGCCGCGATTGTTCTTTTGATCGGTATGTCGGTTGACTCAAACGTTATTATCTTTGAGCGAATCCGCGAGGAGCTCAAGCTTGGCAAGTCCCCCAAGGCTGCCCTGAATGCCGGATACGACAAGGCCTTCATGACGATCATGGATTCCCATGTAACCACCCTGATTACGGCCGCCGTACTGTTCCAGTTCGGAACCGGTCCGGTCAAGGGCTTCGCCGTTTCCCTGAGCCTGGGGATCATTATCAACCTGTTTACGTCACTGATCGGCACCAAGGTGATCTTCGACATGATCCTGCACAAGGGGACCATCAAGAACATGAGCATATAAGAGGGAGAACAGGTATATGGAACTTCTTGGCAAAACCAATATCGATTTCATCGGCAAGCAGAAAATCTCCTTTGCCATCTCGATTGTCATATCGATTATCGGTATTATCGGTATCATCAGCATCGCGCGCGGTACCGCAAACATGGGTATTGATTTCTCGGGCGGAACCGCCATGCAGCTCAAGTTCGACAAGCCGTTTGCGATTGCTGATGCCCGGGCCGCACTCCACAAACATGGGATCGCGCGGGCTGACCTGCAGGAGATCAAGGAAGGCAACAAACTTCTGGTTAAGATGTCTGGAGCCACGGTCGGAACATCATCGGAGATGGTCCAGAAGGCGTTTAAAGCCGAGTTTGCCGGCAATTCCTTTACGATTGAAAGCAATACGGAAATCGGCCCTGCTATTGGTGACAAGCTGCGCAAGGATACCCTGGTCGCTGTTGCCATTTCACTGGTCGGGATCATTTTGTACATCGCCTGGCGCTTTGACTTCAAATTCGGCATCGGTGCCACCCTGGCGACCGCCCATGACTGCCTGGCGATGTTTGCCGTGTTCTACCTGATGCACAAGGAAATCAACCTGCTGTTCATTACTGCTGTTCTGACCATTGCCGGTTATTCGCTGACCGATACGGTCGTCGTATTTGACCGGATCAGGGAAAACCTGCACAAGAATCTGAAAGGTGCTTTGAATACGATTTTCAACGACAGCATCAACGAAGTCCTTTCCCGTACGATCGTGACCTCGCTGACCGTCTTTCTGGCGGCCGCATCGCTGTTTTTCTTCGGCGGCGAGGTAATCCACGATTTTTCGTTCGCACTGCTGATCGGCGTGCTTGTTGGCACCTATTCTTCAATTTTCGTTGCCAGCCCGATTGTGGTTCTGCTGGAGAACCGGGCCATGGCCAAGCAGGCAGCAGCCCCCAAGGCATGAGCCTGGAATTAATGGTATAGTAAGGAGTATTTCAGTGAAAAAGGAATCAATTCTCGTTGCTGTGGTCGCCCTGGTTGTCGGTCTTTTGGGGGGATATCTCGTATTCAGCATCAGTTCGGCCAATAAGGTGCAGCAGGCGCAGCCGGCGATAACACCCGGTGCCGGTTCACCCACCGATTACGCACGCCGGATCGCGGAAGCAGAAAAAATCGTTGCCCAGGATCCGAAAAACCTGAATGCCTGGATTTCACTCGGCAATGATTATTTTGACACCGAACAGCCCCAGAAATCGATCAATGCCTACAGCAAGGCACTGGAAATTGATCCGGCCAACCCGAATGTGTTGACAGACCAGGGCGTCATGTACCGCAAAGTCGGCTGGTACGACAAGGCGCTGGTTAATTTTGAGAAGGCTCAGAAACTCGATTCGAAGCATCTGCAGAGCCTTTTCAATATCGGCATTGTCTATGTCGTTGACCTGAAGCAGCCCGACAAGGCTGCTCCCTACCTGAACCGCTATCTGCAGATTGATCCCAACAGCGCCAATGCGGCCCAGGTGCGCGGCATGCTCGGCCAGTCCGGCGGGGGGATGCCGCCGGCAATGAAATGACAGAATGTGAAAAATCCCCCCGCACAGTGCCGGGGGATTTTTTTTGAACCGGGCTGCATTGTTTCGTCGCGGCGAGCCCAGATGATAGGGGTATTGAATCAATGATTCAGGCATGGGTCGAATCACCGGCTGATCTGGCTGCGGCCTCTGCGCTGACCGCTTCAGCCGGGTTGCACCCGGTCCTTGCCCGAATTCTGGCCGGCAGAGGATATGACGATCCTGGCCAGATTGCCGATTTTTTGCGACCGACCCTGGCGGCCATGCCCGATCCTTTTCTGCTGAAAGGGATGGAGCGGGCTGTCGAACGGCTCTGCCAGGCCCGGCAGAGTGCCGAATCTGTCTGTATCTATGGGGATTACGATGTTGACGGACTGACCAGTACGGCCCTTTTGAAAACCTTTCTGGCTGACTGCGGCATCATGGCCTCCTATTTTATCCCCAACCGTTTTGACGATGGCTACGGGCTGAACGGCGAGGCGATCCGCAGGATCGTAACAAGCGGCGTTTCGCTGATCATTACCGTTGATTGCGGGATTGTCTCGTTTGACGAGGCCCGGCTCTGCCGGGATCTGGGCGCTGATCTGATCGTCACCGACCACCACACGCCCCGGGACACTGTTCCTGATGCCTGTGCCGTCATCAACCCCCATCAGCCGGGTTGTACGTATCCTTACAAAACACTGGCCGGAGTCGGTGTCGCTTTCAATCTTGCGGTTGCGCTGCGGTCCCGGTTGCGAATGCAGGGTTTGTTCGAGCACCGCCCCGAGCCTGACGTACGGCAGTTGCTTGACCTGGTGGCGCTTGGCACGATTGCCGATGTGGTTCCGCTCACGGGGCAGAATCGCCTGTACGTTCAGCAGGGCCTGCGTCTGCTGAAAAGAGGGGGGCGGCCCGGAATTGCTGCGTTGAAGAGGGTTGCCGGTGTTGAGGGTGACATTTCCTGCGGGCAGGTTGCATTCCGGCTTGCGCCGAGACTGAATGCCGCCGGAAGGATGGAAAGCGCTGTACCCGGTGTTGAACTCCTGATTACTGACGATCATCGGCGTGCCGCCGTCATAGCCGGTGAACTTGATGCCGCCAATTCGGAGCGTCAGGCTGTTGAACGTTCTCTATTCGAAGATGCGGCCCGGCAGGTTGAACAGAGCGGGATATGGCCTGCCTGCCGCAGTATCGTTCTTGCCTCTCCGGTCTGGCACCAGGGCGTGATCGGTATCGTTGCATCACGAATGGTTGAACGGTATTATCGGCCAACGATCCTGATCGCCGTTGGTCAGGATGGAGAGGGCAGGGGGTCGGGGCGCAGTATTCCCGGGTTTGATCTGCTTGCTGCAATCGATGCCTGCCGTGACACACTTTCCCGCTTCGGTGGCCACCGCCAGGCAGCCGGTGTTGCACTGTCAGCCAGCCAGGTGGCCGAATTTGCCGATGCTTTTGAAGCGGAAGCGCGTAAACGACTCGGCGATGATCATTGTCAGCCGTGCCTGACGCTTGACTGCCGGGTGGAACCGGACGAGGTGACAGCTGCCCTGGCGGAGCAGTTGAAGCAGCTTGAACCGTTTGGTGCCGGAAATCCCGAACCGGTGCTGATGATGAACGCATTGGACGTGACCGGTCGCCGTGTGGTCGGTGAACATCATCTTCGGCTGCACCTCAAGCGTGACGGCCGTTCGTTTACTGCCATCGGTTTCCGGATGGCAGGTCTTACGTTCGGCGATACGGTTGATCTGGCTTTTGTGCCCGAGATCACCACATGGAACGGCACAAGCCGCCTGCAGTTAAAAATCAAAGATATTCGCACAGCGGAGTAAGCATGCAGCGCACTGAACGATTCGACAGCGCCGACCGGATCATACAGATCGGTTTCTGGGTCAATGCCGTCCTGATGGTGATGAAACTTTCAGCCGGTTACTGGGGGCGCTCTTCGGCCGTCTTTGCCGACGGCATTGAAAGCGCCTGCGACTTTGTCGCCTTGTCAGCAACCATCATAGCCCTTCGACTCGGCCGCCAGCCCTACGATGAGGCCCATCCTTACGGACACGGACGTGCCGAGAGCCTGGCTGCCGTGGTGGTTTCACTGGTCATTTTTGTTACTGGCGGCTGGATCCTTGTGGATTCTGTCAAAACGGTGCTCGCCCATGATTTCAGGTCACCCGAGCCGATAGCCGTGGCTGCGGCTCTGGTGACAATCGTCGTCAAGGAATGGCTCTACCGCTTTTCACATCGGACCGGCGCACAGCTGGAAAGCCCGGCCCTGCTGGCAGTTGCCAAGGATCACCGCAAAGATGCCATCACGTCAATTTCGACGCTGGCGGGTGTCGCGGGGGCCTGGTTCGGCTTCGGCATCATGGATCCGCTGGCCGCCGGCCTGACCTCGTTTTTTATTCTGCATATCGGCTGGGAAACCTTTCGGGAGGCCTCCCACGATCTGATGGACGGCAGCGCTCCCAAGGATTTCGTAGCAGACGTCACCCGCCTTGCCGAACTTGTCACGCATGTGGAGCATGTCCATGAGATCAGGGCCCGCCGTTCCGGCCAGTACATCATCATCGACCTTAAACTCGACATGGACCCGGATATGACCGTCAAGCAGTCCCATGACGTGGCTTCCGAGGTCAAGCGGCTGATCTTCATGGCCTACCCGAATGTCGGTGATGTCATGATCCACATCAATCCCCATGAAGAAGAGCATGAAGACCTGATACGCTTGTGAAACCGCTCCCGATTGACTCAAGCCTGCCTGAACTCCTGGCCGCCTTCCGCAATCACCAGAACGTCATCCTCCATGCCCCGCCCGGTGCCGGTAAGACCACCCGTGTGCCTTTGGCTCTGCTTGGCCTGATCCCGCCGTCGGCCGGCCGGATCGTCATGCTCGAACCGCGCCGTATCGCTGCCATATCAGCTGCCCGCTGGATGGCATCGTCGCTGGGGGAGCAGGCGGGACAGACGGTCGGTTACACGATCCGATTCGATTCAAGGGTCTCCGATGATACCCGTATCGAGGTGGTTACCGAGGGGGTCCTTACCCGCCGCATCCAGAATGACCCCCTGCTGGAAGGTGTCGCACTGGTTATTTTCGACGAGTTTCACGAGCGGAGCATCAACACCGATCTGGGGCTGGCCCTCTGCCGCGACATTCAGCGTCAGGTACGTCCCGACCTGAAACTGCTTGCCATGTCGGCGACCCTTGACGCCGGCCCGCTGGCTCATCTGCTTGGTGATGCCCCGCTCGTTTCATCTTCGGGTAAGGCGTGGCCGGTACAAGATATCTGGCTGGATGGCCGCAACGGCCCACTGCTTGACCGGATGGTATCTGCGGTGTTACGGGCAATCAGGGAGCAGGAGGGTGACGTGCTGGCCTTTCTGCCCGGATCCGGCGAGATCCGTTCTTGTGCGGCCAGGCTGGTTGAGGGCGGCATCGCCGCGCTCGGGGTGACGGTCTGCCAGCTCTATGGCGATCTGCCGTTCGAAGAGCAGCAGCAGGCGGTCAGGCCGGGAAACGGCCGCAGGGTTATTCTGGCGACCAGTATTGCCGAGACGAGTCTTACCATCGACGGCGTCCGGTCGGTTATCGACTGCGGTCTGTCCCGGCGTCTGCGTCACGACCCGGCCAGTGGTATGAACCGTCTTGTTACCGTGCGGGAATCACATGCTTCAGCAGAACAGCGCAAGGGCAGGGCGGGGCGGCAGGCGCCGGGCGTCTGCTACCGGCTTTTTGGCCCCCACACCCATCAGGCCATGACGCCCTTCACCCCGCCGGAGATCATGGAAGCCGATCTGGCGCCGCTTGTCCTGGAACTTGCCGCCTGGGGAAGTGACGCGGACAGTCTTGACTGGCTCGATCAGCCTCCCCGGGCATCGCTGTCAGCTGCCCGGCACCTGCTCGCGCTTCTGGGGGCTGTCGATGGCGGTGGTATGATCACTCCGGCCGGCCGGCGCATGGTCCGTTATCCCCTGCATCCGCGTCTTGCCGCACTGCTTGAGGCCGGCAGACGGCTGGGATGTCTGCATCTGGCAGCTGACCTGGCCGCACTGGTGTCGGAGCGGGATATTATCCGGCACCATGCTGAAAGGCGGTACAAAAGCTCTCGCTCTTCGGATATGGATGAACGCCTCGATGCGCTCCAGCGCTGGAGGCGGGCCGAAGCACTTCCGGCGTGGACCGATCGGAATGCCCTTTCTGCCGTCGATCGTGCGGCTGGCCAGGTGAGCCGGATTGCTTCTTCACCGGCAGAGGACGTCTTCACCGATCAGGATGGCGTAGTTACCCGGCTGATGCTGGCTGCTTATCCCGACCGGATCGCCAGGGCACGAAACGGTAATGACGGCAGATATGTCCTCTCCTCTGGCCGGGGCGCCCGTCTCTCGCCGGCCAGTTCCTGCCATGGTGCCGAGCTGCTTGTGGCGGTTGATGTCGACGCCGGCAGCCGCGAGGAAGGTGTCATCCATTGTGCCGTGCCGGTGGCAGCCGGCCTGCTCCGCTCGGAATATCCCGGCTTGATCGAATCGGTTGCAACGGTCGCCTGGGATGCGTCGGAGAAACGGGTTATGGGCTTTCGCGAGGAGCGGATCGGTTCGGTCGTTCTGTCGACGATCGTGGCAGCAGCAGACGATGGTGATGCTGTCCCGGTAGTCATTGACGCGATCGCCCGATCGGGGCTCGCTCTCCTCAACATGAACGACGCTGTCCGCAGGCTGCAAAACAGGGTTGCGCTGGTGCGGCACTGCATGCCGCAGGAAGAGTGGCCGGATATGTCCGATGCCAATCTGCTGGAGACGCTTGAGGAGTGGCTTGCGCCGTCCCTGTCGGGAGTCAGGACGGCACGCGACCTGGCCGGCATTGACGTGGCCGGCCTGCTGCTCGGGATGCTCGATTACCGGCAGCAGCGTCAGCTTGACGAATATGCGCCGATCCATCTTGAGGTGCCGAGCGGGTCGCGCATCAGGATCGATTATGGTGAAGACGGTGAGGCGGTGCTGGCGGTCAAGCTGCAGGAGATGTTCGGCCTGGCCGAGACTCCGTGCATCGCCGGGGGAAAGGTGCCGCTGCTGGTGCACCTGCTCTCGCCGGCCGGCCGGCCGATCCAGGTGACGCGGGATCTGAAAGGGTTCTGGGATGGCGCGTACCACCAGGTGAAAAAGGAGCTGAAAGGGCGCTACCCGAAGCACCCCTGGCCGGATGACCCCTGGAGTGCCCTGCCGACACGCAAAACCAAGCCGCGCTGACTGTGAGATTATCCGCCTTCTGAACCTCATGCCACTGCTGTTTCCAGCAGCTGTAACGGTGACTCCGCACCTGTTGTTTGCCGCCAGATGACGAAGAATGGCGAATACCTCTTCGGTGTCGGCGCTGCCGAGCATTTTAGCCAGTTCTGGCGCAGTCATTTCCCTGTTCGCGTCTTTAAGCGCGGCAATCAGTGCCAGCTGCAGCCCGATTATGGTCCCGGCTGCTTTCTTGCCGGCCTCAACCCCCGGCTGGTGATAGGCGTTGATGCCGATCAGGGAGGCGTACAATCCGACTGTCCGCTCGAAGAGCGCAATCAGAACGCCAATAGTTCTTGCATCGATTCTCTCCACGCTGATCGTCATCGACTGCCGACCCTTCTCATGCAGTGCCTGCCTGGTGCCGCGCAGGAAACCAAACAGGAAATCGCCGCTGGTAATCCCCTGCTCCACATCGATCGAGGCGCCGCTGCGGTCCTCGAGCACCTCGATGAAGGTCACGAAGAAATTGGCAACCCCTTCCCGTAACTGCTGCACATACGCGTGCTGATCGGTCGATCCCTTGTTGCCGTAAACCGTAAGCCCCTGATTGACAACGGTACCGGAAAGGTCACGCTCTTTGCCGAGCGATTCCATGATCAGCTGCTGCAGGTAGCGGGAGAAGAGGAGCAGCCGGTCCTTGTAGGGCAGCACCACCATGGCCTTGTCGCCCACGCCGCCGGTGGCCTGGAACCAGCAGAGCGCCAGCAGCGCGGCCGGGTTGCGCAGCGGCTCGGTGGCGCGGGTGGCCCGGTCCATCGCGGCGGCGCCGGCGAGCAGCCCGTCGACGTCGAGCCCCTGGAGCGCGGCCGGGAGCAGCCCCACCGCGGAGAGGACCGAGGTGCGCCCGCCGACCCAGTCCCACATGGGAAAGCGGGCCAGCCAGCCCTGCTCCTGCGCCAGCCGGTCCATGCTCGAGCCGGCCTGGGTGATGGCCACGGCGTGGCGGGGGGAGGCGGGGCGGGGGGGCCGGGCGGGGGGCCGGGCGGGGGGGAGGGGACGGGGGGGGGCGCGGCCGCCCCGCCCCCCCCCCCCCCCGCGCGCCCCGCGCGCGGCGTCGCCCGCCCGGGGGCCGGAAGGAGAGAACCCACAGAGGCGCCCCCCCCCCCCCCCCCCGGCTGGGGGGGGGGGGGGGGGGGGGGGGGGGGGGAGGGGGGGGGGGGGGGGGGGGGGGGGGGGGGGGGGGGGGGGGCGGACAGGAGGGGGGGGGCGGGGGGGGGGGGTGGGAGGGAGTG
>DCNF01000010.1:2080-7988 GCA_002322035.1 Geobacter sp. UBA1603 | reverse complement strand
GTGACAAGTATCTGGCGCCGCCGCACACGACCGATTTCGGCGTGATGTTTCTGCCGACGGAGGGGCTGTATGCCGAGGTGCTGCGTCGTCCCGGTCTGTTCGATGCGCTGCAGCGTGAATACAAGGTCATGGCTGCCGGGCCGACGATCCTGGCTGCTCTTCTGAACAGCCTCCAGATGGGGTTTCGGACCCTTGCCATCGAAAAACGCTCGGCCGAAGTCTGGAACCTGCTTGGCGCAGTGCGGACCGAATTCCACAAGTTTGCAGATGTGCTGGATAAGACCAGCAAAAAGCTCCAGGAGGCCGGTAATCATATCGACAAGGCCGCTGTGCGGACACGGGCGATTGAGCGAAAGCTGCGCGAGGTCCAGGAACTGCCGGCCGGTGAGGCGCGGGCCATGCTCGAACTGTCTGACGCTGATGAGGACAGCTGATGTCTGAAAAGGGCAACATAGCTCGGGCGGCGGGAATTCTCGGGAGCGCGACGGTGCTTTCGCGCATCATGGGAATGGTACGTGATATGGTGGTCTCGCGTCTGTTTGGCGCCGGACTGGCGACAGATGCCTTTTTTGCCGCATTCCAGATACCGAACATGCTGCGTCGTTTCTTTGCCGAAGGAGCCCTGACCTCGGCCTTCGTGCCCACCTTTTCGTCGGTGCTGACCCAGCGCGGCGAGCGCGGGGCCCGTGAGCTGTCCGACACCTGCTTTACGCTGTTGACGATTGTGATGTCAGCGGTCGCACTGGCAGGAATCATCTGTTCTCCCTGGATAGTAGCCCTGATGTTTCCCGGCTTTCGTGATGTGCCCGGCAAATTCGAGCTGACGGTTCTGCTCAACCGTCTCATGTTTCCCTATATATTCTTCATCAGCCTTGTTGCCCTCTGTATGGGGATTCTCAATACCCTGCGCCATTTTTTCACACCTGCCATATCGACCGTTTTCCTAAACATCTCCATGATTGTCTCGGCCCTGTTCCTGCGCGGTTTTTTTGATGCGCCGGTCACGGCCCTCGCCGCCGGGGTTCTGATCGGAGGATGTCTGCAGCTGGTGCTGCAGCTTCCGGTGCTCTGGCAGAAGGGCTTCCTGCCGCGACCGTGTTTTGCCTTCAGTGATCCCGAAGTCAGGAAGATCGCCCTGCTGATGCTTCCGGCCACCTTCGGTGTCGGTGTCTATTATCTTAATATTGCCGTCAGCGCTGTTCTGGCGTCACTGTTGCCCCAGGGGAGCGTGTCATACCTCTACTATGCCCAGCGTCTGTTCGAGTTTCCCCAGGGGATTTTCACCGTTTCCGTGGCCCAGGCGGTGCTGCCTTCCATGAGCCGGCAGGCGGCCGAAGGAGATGTGTCGGGCATGAAAGAGTCGCTCTCTTTCGGGCTGCGCCTGACCGTATTTGTCACGGTGCCGGCCATGGTCGGCCTGATGGTCTGCTCGACGCCGGTTATCAGTCTGATCTTCATGGGGGGGCAATTTGACTTCCACCAGGTGCTTGGAGCGTCCCGGGCCTTGTTCGCCTACTCTCTGGGGTTGACGTTCGTGGCGCTGACCAGAGTGATCGCACCGGCTTTCTATGCGCTTAACGATACGAAAACGCCGGTATTGACGGCATTTATCGCTTTTTTGATCAATGTCTGCTGTAGTCTTGTTCTGATGAAGCCGCTTCTGCATGGCGGACTTGCCCTGGCAACCACCATTTCAGCCTGTGCCAATATGGTGCTTTTGTTCTGGCTTCTGCGCAGAAAAGCCGGGCCGATCGGCGGGCGGGCGCTGGCCAGGTCGGCTCTCGTGTCTCTGGCGGCATCGGCTCCGATGGCGATGGTCGTGTACCAGGGGTGCCTTCTGGTCGATTGGGCGCTGCCTGGTGAAAAATTGATCAAGTCCCTTGTGCTCGGCACAAGCATTGCCGCCGGTGTCGCGGTCTATGGGTATTGTTCCAGGCTTCTGGGAAGCGCCGAATGCGGTGAAGTGTTTGGGATGATTCGCGCCCGCCTGCAGCGGAGGACGTGATAATGATGTCGTTTTCCCCGTTTATGACCGCCCTGGGTGTTGGTTTCGTGGAAGCGACAGAGCACGGCATCTGCCGGGTGCAACTGCCCGGCGGTGATACCAGGCAGATGCTCTGCCCGACCGGAGCATCGTCGCTGCTGACGGACCGGGCGGCGGAAATGTTAACGTGTTACTTCAGAGGAACTCCGCAACCTTTTGAATCACTGCCGATTGATTGTATGGTCGCGACCGATTTTCGTCGAATGGTCATCGAAATAGTACGCAGGATCCCGTACGGCGGCAGTATGAGTTACGGCCAGGTGGCAGCTGAAGCCGGCAGTGCTTCCGCCTCCCGGGCGGTCGGCCGGATCATGGCGGTCAATCCGGTGCCGGTGATCGTGCCCTGTCACCGTGTTGTGGCCGCCGATGGGGCGCTGACCGGGTTTTCGGCCCCTGGTGGGCTGGAGTTGAAAAAAAGTTTGCTCATAATGGAAGGTATTGAAATTTCAGGGCAAGGAATGAGGAGTAAAATAGTCAGTTATAAACAGCAGAAATTGGCATGAATGAATTTCAATGAACATTGTGGGCCTGAAAAGTCAAAAACCTGTTTAATATCAAGCAATCTTTGTAAGTTATTGAAATAAAATAAAAAAAATCGTGTGCAAAAATAGGGCAAAACGAAAAAACACCTTGTAAAAATCACACTTTTGTATTTCATCAACATGCTTGTCAACAGGTTATCAACATTTTTTGTGGATAATCGTATCAGGCTCCTCAAAAAACTGTCACATTCCTGTAACTTACTTGCCGGCTGACCGCTTTTCGATCTGTTTTGCCTCACCCCAGAGCTGTTCCATTTCTTCAAGCGTCGCGTTATCCAACGTGTGCCCTCTGCTGTGAAGTGTCTGCTCGATGTACAGAAAGCGCCGTTGAAAACGGTCGATTGTTTTTCTCAATGCCTCTTCCGGATTGAGTGAGAGAAAGCGCCCCAGATTGACGATTGCAAACAGGAGGTCGCCCAGCTCATCCTCCATATGCGCCCGGTTGCCGGATGCCCAGGCTTCTTCGAATTCGTGCAGTTCTTCCATCACCTTGGCCATGACCTGGTCAGCGTGTTCCCAGTCAAAGCCGACCCGCGAGGCTTTTTCGGTGACCTTCTGGGCCTTGAGCAGAGCAGGCAGGTGCGGCGGCACTCCCGACAGGGCGGAGGGGCGCCCGGTGCCTTTTTCGGCCTTTTTTATGGTTTCCCAGTTTTCAATCTGGGCAGCGCTGTCGGCGATCTCCATATCGCCGAAAACATGGGGATGTCTGCGGACCAGTTTGCTGCACAGGGTTGCAATGACGTCATCCATGGCAAACCGGCCCTGCTCTTCGGCAATCGCGGCATGGAACACCGGCTGGAGCAGTAGGTCGCCCAACTCCTCTTGTAATAGTTCCGGGTTACCGCTGTCGATCGCTTCAAGCACCTCGTAGGTTTCTTCGAGCAGGTAGCGTTTCAGGCTTTCATGGGTCTGTTCGGCATCCCACGGGCAGCCGCCCGGGCCGCGAAGCCGGTGCATGATCTTGAGCAGGTCATCGAAGCGGTTCAGTGTTGTATGGTCTGTCATGGTAGGTGTCCTTGCTGGTATGTGGTAATGGGAGGTCACAATTCATGCGGCTGTCGTTTATACGCGTTCGTGGCAGCATAAGGCAAGAGGCATCGGAGCGTGGGTGCCGAAAAAATGGTTGACAGTTGTCTGAAGATTCATACATTAGCAGCATTCATATTTTCGAGGAGGAATTGCGTATGTCACAGAAGAGCACCATCGGGCGTTTTTTTGCAACAGTGGGAATGGTTGCCGCTGCAACCGGGCTGGCTTTTGCCACTGCCAGCAGCGGCCCGGCCGTGTCAGCGGATGAGGCACTCCAGAAGCTGATGGACGGAAACAAGCGCTATACCGAAAACCAGATGACCGGAACCAAGCTGTGTGATGTGACCACGCGCACCAGTCTGGCAAAATCCCAGAAGCCGTATGCGATTGTTCTGACCTGTTCCGATTCACGCGTCCCGCCCGAAATCCTTTTTGACAAGGGGCTGGGCGAAATATTTGTGGTGCGCGTTGCCGGCAATATCCCCGATCCGGTTATCCTCGGCAGCATTGAGTACGCTGCCGAACACCTGGGAAGCCCGCTGGTGATGGTGCTGGGCCATGAGCGCTGCGGCGCCGTCAAGGCCACCGTCGAAAGCAAAGGCAAGAGCACCGGCAGCAAGAACATCGATGCAATCGTGAAAGTCGTTGCACCCAATGTCAAGAAGGCGGCCAAGGACTGTGAGGCCTGCAAGGGCGACGCAAAATGCGCCGAAACCAAGAAAGACCAGTTCGTCGAATGCGTGATTGATGCCAATGCCAAGACCGTTGCCGCAAGTCTGACCAAAAATTCGAAGATTCTCAAGCATCTGGTCGATGCCAAGAAGGTCAAGATCGTGGCTGCCAAATATGATCTTGATGACGGTACCGTATCACTCTTCAAGTAGCACTGGAACAGATGTCTGTTGATGGAGAAAAGGCGCCGTGCGGCGCCTTTTCTTATTGCCCCGGCAGGGTGGAGGGAATCCCTTCGGCGATCAGTTCGTCATACAGTGCCAGAGACTTTATGGCGGTGGTTTCTTTTCGCGTGATTTCATTGAAGCCGGTAAGCCGGGAGTTGAACCGGTCGGCCTGGTTTTTGAGGCTGGCGGTGCTTTCAGAGATGAAACTTTTTTCCTTCGGATCCACATTCTTTTTTACAAGCCCCTTGACCTTGTTCCAGTATTCATCAGTTCCGCTGGCGTAGTGGCTGAGTGTCTGCAGAAAGGAGAGGGCGCCGGCGGAAAGGTCAGCCACGGTCTCCAGCTTCTGCTGAACATCAAGCATATCCCGCAGAACTTCACGATCGGCCAGGATCGATGACTCGTTGATTTTTGCCTCATCGGGCTGCTTTGGTTCAATTGAGTCGGCGAGCGTCAGCAGTTTCTGGGAAGAGGTCAGGTAGCGGCTGATCGAAGCGGATGACTCGTTGAGTGACACCGTGAACTGGGCAACAAATTTGGTAAATATGGAGGCCTGTCCGGCGTAAGGAATCGGAAGCATCTTTCCAATCACTGCCGCATACGATCCCGCCTGGATGTATCTGGTGTAGCCGGCCAGGTTGCTGCTCATCCAGGTGACAAACCCTTCCAATTCACCCATGCTCTGGCGCTGAATCCTGATGTCTGCAGCAATCCGCTTGAGGCGCTCGGCTTTCTTCTGGCGGAGCCGGTCAGCTGTTATTCCCCTGTTTGCCTCCAGTTCCCTGATCCGCTTTTCTTGGAGTTGGTTGACTTCACCGAGCTTCACACAGTCGTGGGGGAGCGCCGGGCCGGTATCGCGACAGGCTGTTTCTTCTGCCATCGCGGGGAGTGACATCAGGCAGGCTGTGACAGCCGCTCGTGTGAGTAACGAGATTTTCACCGTTTCTTTGATCCTTTCATCGCTGATGATGTCCTGGCTCCGGCAGCTGTGGAAGGTGCATCTGCTGAGAGATACCCGGCCAGGAAGCGCTGTTTGAACTCCATAAACCGGTTGCCTGCGATGGCTTCGCGGATTCCTGCCATCATGTCCAGGTAGAACTGTATGTTGTGGATGGCCGAGAGAACTGCCGACAGGACCTCATTGGCGGCAAAGAGATGGTGTACATACGCCCTGGTGAAGGTCCGGCAGGTATAGCAGCTGCAGCCTGGGTCTATCGGGAAGAAGTCGCGCCTGTAGTTCTTGTTGGTAAGCCTGATCTTGCCGCGGCGGGTGAAGAGTGTGGCGCTGCGGGCATAACGGGTCGGAATGACGCAGTCGAACATGTCCATGCCGCGCTCGACGCTTTCCAGAATGTCCTCCGGCAGGCCGACGCCCATCAGGTAGCGCGGCTTGT
>DCNF01000010.1:0-1972 GCA_002322035.1 Geobacter sp. UBA1603 | reverse complement strand
ACGCTGACGCCGCCGATGGCGTAGCCGGGAAGGTCGAGCCGGCCCATCTCCCGGGCGCAGGTGCCCCGAAGCTCTTCGTAGACACTGCCCTGGACAATCCCGAACAGGGCCTGGTTGCTGCTGGTCCAGGCTTTTTTGCACTCTTTCAGCCAGCGGATGGTCTTTTTCGTCGATTGCTCGGCATAGGCCTTGTCGCAGGGGTAGGGGATGCACTCGTCGAACGCCATCATGATGTCAGAACCGAGGTCCTGCTGGATGGCAATGGCCCGGGCCGGATCGAGATAGATCTCCTCGCCGCTGATTTCGTGGCGGAAGAATACGCCGTCTTCAGTGATTCGTTTCTTCGGCAGGGAAAATACCTGGAAACCACCCGAATCGGTCAGGATCGGCCGTTCCCAGGCCATGAAGCGGTGCAGGCCGCCGGCTTTTTTTACGAGGCTTTCTCCTGGCTGGAGATGCAGATGGTAGGTGTTGCTGAGAATGATCTGGGCTCCGGTTTCATGGATCTGGGCAGGAGTAAGGGGTTTCATGGCGCCGTGAGTCGCCACCGGCATGAAAATCGGTGTCGTGATTTCGCCGCGGGAGGTGGTAATGACGCCGAGACGGGCGGCGGTTTCCCTGTCCCGATGAAGAACCGTAAAATCCATGTTTTATATCCCTTTGCAAAAGAGACGGCACGTCTCAGCAGATAGTTGCTACCCGGAGTTTAGTACCAGAATGATGCGGTGAATGCAAACGTTCCGGAAGCTCATCCGGAGTAACTGACAATGGTAGATTGTATACATAAAACTGTTGCAATTTTTCATAACGGCGTTTAGTATGCCGTGCTGAACGAGGGGCCGTTACAGGATTTAGCTCTGAATGCACGACTAACTACCTGAATTTCATCAAGGAGGCTGGCATGCAGGTTGCCACCAGGTTGCGCTGGCGCGGTCCACCCAAACCAATCAGCAGCTTTTCCGTCTCCCGGCAGTAAACTTCACAGACTACATATTTGCAATCAAATCAATTGAAGCACCACATTCTCTGTAAAGGAAGGAACGCTATGCAACTTTTCTCGTCATCCATCGGCAGAAAGATCCTGATGGCGATCACGGGCCAGGCAATGGTTCTGTTCGCTGTCATCCATCTGCTCGGCAACAGCTCCATCTTCGGATGGCTGAATGGCGGTATCAACGCCTATGCCGAACACCTCCACAGCATGCCCGCCCCGGTCATTATCGGGTTTCGTCTGGCCATGCTCGTCTGTGTCTGTGTCCACATCTGGTTCGGTATCCAGCTGACAATCGAGAACCGTGGCGGCCGCCCCCAGCAGTATGCGGTCAAGTCGGTCCAGAAAGCCACCTTTGCCAGTGAGAACATGATCTGGACCGGGCTGGCCCTGGGTCTTTTTCTGGTGTATCACCTTTTCCATTTCACGTTTCAGACCATTGATCCTGCTACGGCTGCGTTAAAGAACCTGGTGCCGCTGCACAACGCGATGGTCCCCAACGTCCTCGGCATGGTCGTGGCCGGTTTCAAGAACTTCTTCGTCTCCTTCATTTACGCCGGTGCGATGGTCGTTCTGTTTCTGCATCTCTCCCACGGTATCCAAAGCTTCTTCCAGACCATGGGCTGGAGCTGCGACAAGAGCCAGCCGATCATTGTCAAAGCTGGTACCCTGGTGGCACTTGGCCTGTTCCTGGGCTATGTTTCCATCCCGCTCACAATCTTTGCCGGAATTCTGAAATAATAAGGGGGTTATCGTGATACTTGATGGAAAATGTCCTACCGGACCGATTCAACAGACCTGGGATAAGCACCGCTTTGATCTGAAGCTGGTCAATCCCGCCAACAAGCGCAAGTACACCGTCATCATGGTCGGCACCGGCCTGGCCGGTGGCGCTGCCGCCGCATCCCTCGGCGAACTGGGCTACAACGTCATGGCGTTCTGCTACCAGGACAGCCCGCGCCGCGCCCACTCCATCGCTGC
>DCNF01000042.1:52946-53137 GCA_002322035.1 Geobacter sp. UBA1603 | reverse complement strand
GGAACAGCTCCAGGTTTTCCGCCACCGACCGGCTGCGGCAGGGGCTCTCGACCCCCGGTTCGGTGAGAGTGCCGCGATGGGCGCGGATCTCCTCGGCTGACAGGTCCTCGACGTAGGCCTTCCCCTGCTCGATCAGGTACTCGGCCCAGGCATAGAGCTGACCGAAGTAATCGGATGCATGGTAGAGATGC
>DCNF01000042.1:43277-52797 GCA_002322035.1 Geobacter sp. UBA1603 | reverse complement strand
ATAAAACGTTGGGCAATGCCATAATTAACCGTGATGGCCTTGGCATGGCCGATATGGAGATAGCCGTTCGGTTCGGGTGGAAAACGGGTGACGATCGTGGCATACCTGCCGCTCTTCAGATCGTCTTCAATGATGGTGCGCAGGAAATTGCCGGATACCGGGGATGTTTCGGTGCTCATGGGCTTTCTGTACCTCGTTGAATCAAGTGGCCCAGCAGAGAATTCTGATAGGCCTGGGTGATACGAACATCGGCAAAACTGCCGATCAGCGAGACATCACCGATAAAATTGACGATTTTGCCATTGTCGGCCCTGCCGGATATCTGACCGGCGCGCTTCCCTTCTCCCTCGACCATTACCGACTGGATCGAACCAACCATTGATTCGTGAAATTCCCGGGAGATCTGACGCTGCAGGTTTTGCAGGCGGTCAAGGCGAAGAAGCTTCTGCTCGCGGTCAAGCTCCTCGTTCATTGCAGCTGCCTGGGTGCCGGGGCGCGGTGAATAAACAAAGGAAAACAGATCGGCATAGCGAACCTCTTCCATCAAAGAAAGGGTTTGCTCAAAATCGCTGTCCGTCTCGCCAGGAAAACCGACGATCATATCGCCGGTAACGGCAATATCGGGGCGGACCGCCTTGAGGGAGGCTATCTTCTCAAGGTAAGACTCGCGGGTATACCCCCGCCCCATGACCGACAGAACCGCATTGCTTCCGGCCTGTGCCGGAAGGTGAATCTGACCGCACAGCTTCGCGATGCTGCCGAAACAGGCGATCAATTCGACAGACATATCCTTGGGGTGCGAAGTGGTAAAACGGATGCGCCGGATACCATCGATTTCAGCCACCCGGCGCAGAAGCTCCGGAAATTGAATTTCACCCGGGGTTTTCAGGCCGTAGGAGTTGACATTCTGACCGAGCAGAACAACTTCCCTGACGCCGCTCTCCGCCAGCTGACTCACTTCCGTCAGGACATCGTCAGAGCGGCGGCTGATTTCACGCCCGCGAACAGAGGGGACAATACAGTAAGAGCAAAAATTATCGCAGCCCTGCATCACCGTTACAAAGCGAGACAGCCGGGTGCCCCCCGTAACCGGGGGAAACAGGTCGAGCCGCTGTTCGTTGTCGATGAACGACGTTTCGCAGCGGCGCTCACCATGCTCTGCCGCCCGAACCATATCAGGCAGAAGATGCAGGTTGTGGGTTCCGAATACCAGGTCGACCCAGGGGAACTTCGTGAGCAGTTCTTCGCCCTCCTGCTGGGCTACACAGCCACCGACACCAATAATCAAGGCCGGGAACTTTTTCTTGTGGGCACGGTAACCGGTCAGCCGTTTGTAGACTTTCTCCTCGGCACCACCCCGCACGCTGCAGGTGTTCAACAGCACCATATCTGCCCCGTCGATACTGCTGGCCGGGGCGTATCCCATGCCGGAGAGCATCGAAGCGATCCGTTCCGAATCGTTGACGTTCATCTGGCAGCCGAAGGTTTCTATGTAGAGCAGTTTCGTGTGCATAATGAATTGCGAACTATACGGTACAATTCCTTGAAAAGTCAAACAATGTCCGAGCGACTGTTGATGCGGATGATTTTCGTATTGACAACCGGGCGCATGATACGGCTATGCTTGCCCATGGTGACCATCGACTGGAACGATATAGACACCGTGCTGCTCGACATGGACGGCACCCTTTTGGACCGCAACTTCGATGACCATTTCTGGCTGGAGCATGTGCCAAAACGGTGGGCGGCACGCAATTGCAGATCGCTTGCCGAAGCCAAGAAACATCTGTATGCACTCTTCAGGTCACAGGAAAACACCCTGAACTGGACCGACCTGGACTACTGGTCCGACCGGCTTGCCATGGACATCCCCCTGCTCAAGGAGGAGGTTCGGCACCTGATTGCCGTGCACCCTTTCGTTATCGACTTCCTGCTCTACCTGCGCCACCACGGCAAAGCCGTCTGGCTGGTGACCAATGCCCACTCCAAGACCCTTGCGCTCAAAATGAGAGCCACCGCCATCGGCCCCTATTTTGACGGGATTGTATCTGCCCACCAGGTCGGCCTGCCCAAGGAGGATGACAATTTCTGGGAGGCGCTCCAGACGTTTGTGCGCTATGACCCGAAACGGACCATGCTGGGGGAAGACAGTGAAACGAACCTCGCGACCGCTGACAGATACGGAATCCGCCACCTGATTTATGTCAGCAGGTTCAGCTCTGCCGTTCACCCGAAACCATCTGCCCGCTATCAATCTGTCGAGCATTTCGGCCAGCTGATCCCATAGCTATCTGATCATTGAATTGAATCGATCGTAATATGAAATACATATTGGAATAATTAGGGATAATTGAGATTCTGTGCCGTATTTTGTGGGTACCGGAAAGGCACGAAGTTCTAGTTTGTGTAATCCCTTCCTGGTACCTTGGGGGACTATAGTACGAAAATAGAAAATGTTATGGCGGGATAGATAGAGATATGAGTCGTTATAAACCATAAATGCCCCTGTGAACGGATCACCTAAACGGATCACCACCAACACAGAGGCATTTATAGTCGCAACAAATACTGTTAATACAGCATGTTACAAAATAATTGGTGGAGGTGAGGGGAATCGAACCCCTGTCCGAAAGACCTACGATCTGGCTTTCTACATCGTTATTCCATCGTTCGATTTAACCATCAGCCTGAACAACGGACAAACCAGCCTGACAGCGATCCCGTAGAGTTTCGGGCCGCGCTACGGGCGTTGCGCTTCCCTATCCGGTCGTGAATGGCGCCCCCGTTGTACCACCGGCATCTTCATTGGGGACGCCTGTTAAGCCGCTAAGGCTACAGGAGTGTTGTAATTGTCGGCAATTAATGCCGTGCAGGTTTATTAAGGTCGGCCACCTGCCCCGACCCGATGCTTACCAGATTATCAATCCCCCGTCGAAACCTTTACACCCCCTTATTCTCTGTGTCTGTGTTTTATGGCCTGCGATATCTCGCGCTGACTGTCCTTCTTCTTCAGGTCCTCACGCTTGTCATAGTTCTTTTTACCCTTTGCCAGACCAAGTTCGACTTTTACCATACCATTCTTAAAGTAAAGCCTTAATGGCACCACAGAGAAACCCTGTTCCCTGATTCGGCCATAGAGGCGCATGATTTCCCGCTTGTGGAGCAAGAGCTTGCGATTGCGGTCCGGCACATGGTTCTGTCGGTTGCCGAAATCATAGGGAGAAATATGAAGGTTATGCAAAAAAGCCTCTCCCTCACGAACCATCATAAATGAATCATTCAGATTGGCTTTGCCCATCCGCAGGGACTTTACTTCAGTTCCCTGAAGGACCATGCCGGCTTCAAGTTTTTCCTCGATGAAGTAGTCGTGGAAGGCTTTTTTGTTGCTGCATATCAGTTTTTCACCCATGGTGTCACAATACCACAAACCAGAAAAAATGACAGCTTCTTCAGCTTCACTTCTTCAGCTTCATCAATGGCAACCTTTTCAGTTGTTTTTTTGTCAATTTTTTTTACAATCAAACAATGCGCGAATATTCGGAGAAAAACACGGTGCCATACGAATGAACCCCTCCTCTCCCTCCGGCAACCCGATTCCCCCACCCGGCAGGCTTTTCGCGGTCACGGTGCTGGTATTAATTGTTTCGGCCCTGCTGACCGAATCGTTTGTCCATTACCTGCCGTTTTTCCATGACACGGGCGGCGCAATCCAGACCATTACGGAAAGCCTGATCCTCTTCATCTTTTTTGCTCCCCTGCTGTACTGGAGCATTATTCGCCCGCTGCGTTCCGTGGCTGAACGGAGTTCGATTTCCGAGCGGATTGCCCAGCGCAGCCTTTCCGAAACGGTGTCGCTGCTCGAAGCAACGCTTGAAGCAACGGCCGATGGCATCATTGCCTTGAGCAGTGATAAGGAAATCGTTATTTTCAATAACAAGTACCGTGAGATGTGGGATATCCCTGCCCATCTGCTGCAGGAGCGAGATCCATGGAAGGTCATGGATTTCATCTACGACCTCCTGGAAGACCCGGAAGGGTTCAAAGAGCATTCCATCAAGGTCTACAGTGACCCTGAATCGGTGTATTTTGATACGGTACGCCTGAAGGACGGCAGAATTTTTGAGCGCTATTCGCAGCCTCAGAAAATCGGTGGATCAATTGTCGGCCGCGTATCCAGCTATCGGGATGTTACCGAACGGGTTACGATCATGCGGAATCTGAGCGAAAGCGAGGCGCAGTTTCGCCAGCTGTTCGAACAGAATGAAGATGCCCTGTTTATCTTTGACGGCGAGATGAAAACCACCATCGACACCAATCCTGCAGCAGAACGGATGTTCCCGGTCACCTGCGGCGAACGCACCAGCCTGCCGCCCCTGTTTTTCTTAACCGGCGACGAGATCGCCCAGGTCCGCCGGCAGCTGCTCGACCCGCCGGCAGCGGGGAGTTTCTGGGTAGAAGGCCACACGTTTACCGCTCCGGATGCATCAGAACGCTCCATTTCAATCCGCGGCCGCAGGATGTATCTCCGCGGGCAGCCGGCGATACTCTGCACCATCAACGACATAACCGAAAAAGTCCGCCTTGATGAACAGGCCCGCGCTATTCAAGCGAAACTGATCCACGCCAACAAGATGACGTCACTCGGCGTTCTGGTAAGCGGAATAGCCCATGAAATAAACAACCCGAACAACTACATCATGGTCAGCGCCGAACTGCTCACCAGGGCATGGAAAGACAGCCGCTCGATCCTTAATGATTATTTCGATCAGCATGGTGATTTCATGCTGGGCGGAGTCCCTTATTCCAGCATGAAACAGGATATCAGCGAACTGTTTGAAAACATTCTGGAAGGCTCGCAGCGGATCAGGGATATTGTCAGCTCCCTGAAAAACTTTGCCCGTGACGGCAAAGCCGGCATCAGGCCGGATGTTGACATGAACAAGGTGGTCAATCAGGCGATCACCATCATCAACCACCATATCACCCGCCACACCTCGCGTTTTTCGTTTATCCCGGATGCAGACCTGCCGCCCGTGTCCGGCAATATTCAACAGATCGAGCAAATCATCATCAACCTTATCCTTAACGCCACCCAGGCCGTTTCCTCACGCGATCAGGCGATCAGAGTCATAACCCGCCATGACCGGGAACATGGGCGAGTCTGTGTCGATATCTGCGATGAAGGGATGGGGATAGCGCCCGAAATAGCCGGCAAGGTCATGCAGCCGTTTTTTACTACCCGCCTCGATAGTGGCGGGACTGGGCTCGGGCTTTCAATCTCGCAGGCAATTGCCGAAGACCACGACGGGAGCCTTACTTTCTCTTCAACCCCCAGCAAAGGCACTGTATTCTGCCTGGCACTCCCGGCAATGGACAGTACATCAACCGGAGGAAATCTATGAACAAGAATAACTCCTTACCGATACTTCTTGTCGATGATGAGGCCCATATCCTCAAGGCATCGAAACTGATGCTACAGAGCAGCGGCTTCAGAAGTGTCAGCACCACCACTGATCCCCGGACTGTGATGCCGATGCTGGCAGAGCAGCCCGCCGCGGTCGTTGTGCTCGATCTCTTTATGCCGCTTCTTTCAGGGCAGGAGCTTCTCCAGAAGATCTGCTCCTGTTATCCTGAGACCGCCATCATTGTCATGACAGCCCTTGATGAAACTCAATCGGCCGTCGACTGCATGCGGGCCGGGGCCTTTGATTACCTGGTGAAACCGGTTGAGTCTGCCCGCCTGGTAGCGTCTGTTTCCAAGGCACTGGAACTGTACGCACTCAGCCATGAGGTCTCGACGCTCAAAGAATATCTTTTGAACGATCGTCTCTCTTTTCCAGCCGCTTTTGCCTCAATCATCACCAGAGACAAGCGGATGCGGGCAATTTTTCAGTATATTGAGGTGATTGCAGCGTCACGGCAGCCGGTTTTGATTACCGGCGAGACAGGCGTTGG
This sequence comes from Geobacter sp. UBA1603, assembly GCA_002322035.1. GTDB lineage: Bacteria > Desulfobacterota > Desulfuromonadia > Geobacterales > Pseudopelobacteraceae > UBA1603. Next base: position 46,842 of record DCNF01000042.1, on the reverse strand, counting down.
CAAGGATTTGCTGGCCAAGGCTATTCATTCAGTCTGCCGCTGTCGAGGTGAATTTGTTGCCGTTAACGTCGCCGGCCTGGACGATGTCATGTTTTCCGACACGCTCTTCGGCCACAAGCGTGGCGCCTATACCGGTGCCGATCAGGCCCGCGAGGGCTTGATCGCCCGAGCTGCTGGCGGGACCATTTTTCTGGATGAGATCGGTGACCTGAGCGACTCTTCACAGATCAAGCTCTTACGGCTCTTGCAGGAACATGAGTATTATCCGGTCGGCTCCGACCTGCCTCGCAAAAGTGATGCACGGGTGATTGTTGCCACCAATAAATCGCTCAAAGCGTTGATGGCATCGGGAAAGTTCCGGAACGACCTGTACTATCGCCTCTGTACCCACCAGATCGAGATACCGCCGCTGCGTGAACGCCGGGACGACGTTCCGCTGCTGGTTGACCATTTCATGCAGAAAGCCGGCGAGGTTCTGGGCAGAACTGCTGCCGGTATTCCGTCTGATCTGTTCCGGCTTCTCGCCGACTACGACTTCCCCGGAAACGTTCGTGAGTTGGAGGCGATGGTGCACGATGCCGTTGCCCGCCAGACCAGTGGAGTCCTGCCTCTGGAGGGAATGCGCCACATGCTTGAAGATGACACAGATACAAAAATAATTGCTGGGTCGGCACGCAGCCAGGACGATCCTCGCAGCGTTTTACGAGGGTTGTTTGGACACTTTCCGGCCATGCGTGAGATGGAAGATCTGCTGATGGTTGAAGCTCTGAAAGAATCAGGGGGAAATCAGGGGGCGGCGGCGGCTCTGCTCGGCATTACCCGGCAGACACTCAACAAGCGACTTGGTGATATCCGTAAATCGACGGTTGATAATTGCTGATTTCAGTCGCCCAGGCGCGAGATGAATTCCTGGAGCTGACGGGCCGTGTCACTTGTTCCATCCAGGAGCAGATAGCGTTTCCAGACCTCTCGGGCCCTGACCGGATTGTTCAGATCGTAGGCATACAGATACCCGAGATTGTAAAGGCTCTCAAGGTTATAGGGCGCCAGCCGGACCGCTTTTTCGAAATTGGCCAGCGCCTTGTCGATCTTCCCCAGTTGGCGGTACATCGCACCCTGGTCATTGAGCACATCAGGGTCGTCCGGCGCAAATGCCAAAACCCGGTCATAGGCGGTTACCGATTCAAGCGGCAGATCCGCATCAAAATAGGCATTACCAAGATCGCGCCATGCAGCAGGGCTGTCCGGGGCCGCCTCCACCGCCAGCAGGGCGGCATCAATCCTTGTCCGCAGCTGTTCTGGAACCTTGTCCTGACCTGCCGCAGATTCGGGTGTGGCCGGATCTAAACTGTCATCAACGGCATCCTCGAGCACCGGGCAGATTTTCTGGGCTGCCAGATCCAGGGCCGAACCGGGCTCGATCACCTCAAGCGACTCACCCCCCTTCATCCGGTTTAGCCGCTTGCCACTGCTGCCGATGATGTCAATCAGCCCCAATCGGCTCGTCTGCTCGCTGCAGTCAATCTCATAATATTCAAAATGCAGACGATACCCCTTCTGTCCGTACTCCAGGGCAGCCTGGCGGCGAGCCGCCTCATCCCGCGGGGTAAAGCGGAGCCAGACCGCCAGTCGGCCGAGCGGAGTCATGTGGATTGATCCGCCATCACATGCCACGTCATGGCGGGCCGTACGGGCCAGCGGCTCCCAGTTCACCGCCGCTTCGCTGGGATACGCCGACAGCACAAGGCCGAGCGTCATCATAACCGCATGGAGCCCGCCGAGCCGTTGTATGTTTTTACATGGAAGCATGACCCGCATTGTACCGAAATGCAGGCTGTTTTCAACCATCATGTTTTTCAGGCACACAACAGGGCATACGCTCTGCCTTGACGCTGGCCTGTAATTAGGGTAGGTTCCCCGTACTTTTTCAGCAGTGACGCACAGTAAGAACAGGGAAACCATGCGTGTGATCGCCGGTAAAGCCCGGGGCATACCTCTTGCGGCACCCCGCGGGACAAAGACACGCCCGACCGCAGACCGGGTTCGAGAGGCGCTGTTCAGCATCATTCAGAGCTCCATCGATCTGGATGGTCTCATGGTTCTCGACCTGTGTGCCGGCACCGGCGGTCTCGGAATCGAGGCTTTAAGCCGTGGGGCCCGCTTCTGCTCCTTTGCCGAGCGGGATCGCCAGGCACTCAACGCCATCAGGCGTAACCTTGCTGCAACCGGGCTCTCGGAGCAGGCAGCCATTTTATCCCGGGACGTCATCAGCTCACTGCATGGACTGATTGCCCGCAAAGACCGGTTTGATCTGATCCTGTTTGACCCGCCCTATCAGTCTGATCTGTATGGGCAGGTACCCGCTCTTGTTGATACGGGCAATCTGCTGAACGACAACGGTCTGCTGGTGATCGAGTACTCGGTTCACCACCCGCTGCCGCCCTGCAAAGGGAGGCTCGTGTGCCGTGATACGCGGATTTACGGGGACACGGTACTGGATTTTTATACCATGGGGGATGTATGAAAACGATCGCCGTCTACCCCGGATCATTTGATCCGGTCACCTATGGACACCTGGACATCATTCGGCGGGGGCTGCAGATTTTCGACGAGGTTGTCGTTGCCGTGGCTCGCAATTCACAAAAAAATTCGCTCTTCAGCATCGACGAGCGGGTGGGGCTGATTCGAGAGGTGCTCAAAAACGATCCCCGCGTCACCGTCGACACCTTTACCGGTCTTTTGATCGAGTACGTCGCTTCACAGAATGCACATGTCATCATCCGGGGATTGCGGGCCATCTCCGATTTCGAGTATGAGTTCCAGATTGCACAGATGAACAGCACCATAGGCCACAACATCGAGACCATGTTTATGATGACCTCGGTGCAGTACGGTTACCTCTCCTCTTCGATCGTCCGCGAGGTCTGCTCCCTGGGCGGGAACATCGACAGTTTCGTTCCGCCCGAGGTAAAGGCGGCCATGCGCATGAAATACAGCCGCAGTTGAACCGGCTCACGACTCCCCACAAAAAAGGCCCGCACGATTGTGCAGGCCTTTTTTGTGTGAGTGCCTGACAGGCTTACGCCAGATCTTTAACTCCCTGATAGATAATATCAAACAGTTCCTGGATGTTCTCCTCGGCTATGCAGGAAAAGGCGATGCGCAGGTCGGTCTTGGTGGTGGAGATGGCGCCGACGCCGTACTTGTCAAGCAGATGGACGCGCAGTTTCTCGGCCTCCACGGTCTTCAGCTTAAGGCACATGAAATAGCCCGAGTTGAATGGATAGTAGTCCCAGGCGTCGGTATATTTGCCGCTGTCCAGCACCTGCTTGGTCTTCAGGGCGCGTCCCTTCATGACCTGAAACTTTTCCTCTTTCTGAACCAGGAACTGGGGTGAGCGGAGCGCCTCGATGACGAAGGTCTGCGAAGGATGCGGGCAGTTGGAAATCTTGGCGCGGATGATTCCCATGGCCTTCTTCTCCAGAGCGGTCATGACCGGTGCGTTCTCGTAACTGTTGCCGTCGGCGAAGGTAATGAAGCCGGTGCGGAAGCCCCAGACGAACTC
>DCNF01000042.1:36944-43208 GCA_002322035.1 Geobacter sp. UBA1603 | reverse complement strand
ATGGCCAGGACACGGGGGTGGATGTTGGCCAGCTTGCCGAACAGTGATTCCTTGAGGCTGTCCTCGTAGAACAGCCCGAAATAAGCATCGTCGGCAATCGCCACGACGTTGCAGCCAGCTTCGGCCACTTCCTTGATGGCTGCCACCAGGGCATCACCTTCGGCCACGGTCGGGGTGTAGCCGCTGGGGTTGTTTGGAAAGTTGAGCAGGACAATTGCCTTGCCCTTCTCCTCGGCCGTGTTTTTCAGCTCGGCCTTGAAGGCCGCCACATCGTAGCCGCCGGTGGCGGTGAATGTCGGGTGTTTCTTGACCACGGCGCCATTGCAGGTTCCGAAGGTCAGGTTGTAGTTGCCCCAGAGCATGTCCGGTAGGATCAGGTGATCTCCCGTGTCGACGAACATGTCGCCGACGATCGACAAGCCATGGGTGAGCGCGTTGGTGACGATCGGGTTGCTGAAGTGCTTACCGTTCTGGCTCGGATTCTCCCGCAGCATCTTCTCCCGCCAGAGCGCACGCAGTTCCGGTTTACCGGCCGGAGGTGCATAGGGGTAAATGTCCTTGGGGTCGAAGGCGGAGAGTTTGTCCTGGATGCACTGCAGGAACATCGGGCCGCCGTTTTCGGTGGCGATACCGATGGTGGCGTTGTATTTGTGGGCCTTTTCCTTGGCTTCGGCCGACTGGGTCAGGATCCCTTTGGGGAAAAACAGGTTTTTGCCGAGATCGGACAGCATCTCGAGGACATGGGGATTGTGCTGGGCAAGCTGGTCGTTCAGTTCTTTGGCCAACGGGTTCATGTGACGTTCCTCCTGGGCATGATTACACTCATGGATGTGAGTTCGATCGTGACGGTTTACTGTCGCCGAACGTGTGATTCAACAGTACTGATTGCACTTTGTCAATAGTGAATGTATAGTGTCAACTCTTCGGCAGGTATGCGTTCCATAACCAGTGGTACATTGAAGCGCGCTTCGGCGTTCTCCCCCATGCGAGCGAGGGCAGATATGATAACCAAGGACATGATTATCGCCGACATTATCCGCAACTACCCGAAAACGCTCCCGGTCTTCCAGCGCTATCGCCTTGAATGCTACGAGTGCCAGATAGCCGACATTGAAACCCTGGAGCATGGTGCCGGGGTCCACAAAATCAGCATGGATGAACTTCTCAATGCGCTTAATTCATCACTGGCATAAAATCACGGGACGCCAATGAGCGATCTCGATCAGTATTCCCGCTATTTTTCAGTCGGCATGAAAGTCGGCGTCGGGATTCCGCTGGCCAATGCCGACGTATTCCGCGACTGGGCTGTTATCCACGAGCTGGATGAGGATTTTGTTTCACTGCAGCTTTCCCGAGATCAGCTGCCGGTCAATGTGTCCCTGCATGTCGGCCAGATTCTCGAACTGCGGGGCGGGACTGAAGGGAACGGCTACAGTTGCCGGGCGATCATCGTCTTTGAGTCGGCCGAGCGCGAAATCATGCTGCGCCTGATCGGAGAGATCGTTTCCGATGAGCTGCGGGAATACTACCGCATCGACGCTTTTTTACCGATAAAATATTACATTTCCCAGGAACAGCATCCCGAAATTCTGCAGGAGGAGTGGGAAGCCCGCCGCGAGCAGCGCATGGCCGACAATCTTGCCCGAAAGCAGAAGCGCTGGGACAGTACGTTTGTCGCCGGGAAAGGCGAACTGCCGCGCGAGCGCTTCCATGATGCGGAAGACGATGACTCCGACGAAGCATGGGACACGATCATACCGCTTGCCGCCAATATCAGCGGCGGCGGGATCAGAATGGTGACCCATCAGGGTTTCGAAAGCGGAGAGTACGTGCTGCTTGAGATTCTGGTCCCCTCCCCCCGGCGGATTATTGACGCCGTAGCCCAGATCATCTTTGCCAACTCGAGCCAGACCGGCGACGACAATCATCTGCACTACAATACCGGCATGCAGTTTGTCTTCATCGATGAACGCGACCGCGATGCCATTGTCAATCACATCTCCAATGTCCAGCTGAAGCGCATCCGGCAACTTCGTGAGAAGTACGTCTTCAGAGACGAAGAGGGGGAGGCGGCAAAAGCTGCCGGTCGCGGATTCGACTGGCTGCGCTTTATGCGTCAGGCGGTGGTGAGCATCGTTTTTCTGGCGATCATCTACTCCATCTACGTCTACTTCCGCAATTACACTGCCAATAAACCCAAAAACGAAATTGAAGAAATTTTTGAAGGCGGAATCCGCCGATATCTCGAAAAACAGAAATAAGGCCCGCAATGATCAAAAGCATGACCGGTTACGGCAAAGGCGAGGCGGCATCCGAGCAGGGGGCTTTTACGGTGGAAATTCGCTCGGTGAACCATCGCTATGGCGAGATTTCAGTGCGGATGCCCCGCTCGTTTTTTGCTCTGGAAAGCCAGGTGCGCTCATTGTCTGCGGCACGGCTCAAGCGCGGCAAAATTGACATTTCAATCCAGTGGGAAGAGCCGCAGACCGGAGACAAGACGCCCTCGATCGATTATGCCGCCGCACGGGAATATCATACGGCATTCAGCGCGCTCGGAGCAGAACTGGGACTATCTGAAGAACCTTCGCTTGCTCTGATTCTGTCACAGAAAGGGGTTCTGAAGGAAGCCGGTCCGTTAGAAGAACATGATCCGGATGATCTCTGGCCGCTGCTTGAAAAAGCGCTGACACAGGCGGTGAGCGCTATTGACTCCATGCGTGCCCGGGAAGGCCAGACCCTTCATTCGGATCTTTCCGAACGGCGCTCTCGGGTGGCGACATTAGTCGGGCGGATTGGTGGGCGTGCACCCGCTGTTGTGCTCGAGTATCGGCAGAAGCTGAAAACTCGCCTCGAGCAGCTCATGGAGTCAGCAGCCATTGATGAGAGCCGGCTTGCCCAGGAAGTGGCACTGCTGGCTGACCGCAGCGACATCACTGAAGAGCTGGTCAGGCTGCAGAGCCACTTCAATCAGTTTGACGAGGCGCTGCGCCTGGCCGAGCCGGTGGGACGCAAGCTTGATTTTCTGATGCAGGAAATGAATCGGGAGATCAACACGATCGGTTCCAAATCAAGTGACAGCGAAATTACCGAACTGGTGGTGGACATAAAAGCTGAAATGGAAAAAATGCGTGAACAGATCCAGAATATCGAATAACTGATATTATTCCCGGAACTGCCTCTTTTATGTGGCCGCACCACCTGAAACACGGTGTGCGGCCACGTTCCGTTATGAAGAGCTGATTATCGCCTCGGCAGGGGTGACGCGATTGAAGCGGCGATGTCGATTGCCCGGGACGGATCGCCGTTACCATCGGTGCCGGCAGCAACCTTGGCCCTGATGCGGGCATTGACCCGTGCAAGATCGAGCCCTTCCGAAGCGACCAGCTCAGCCAGAACCTCTTCGGTGGCGATAATATGGCAGGCCATGTTTTCAGCTTTCTGCACCAGAACGTCAAGGGTTTCGCTTAACGCCTCGACAAGACAGGTCAAGGTAGCAAAATTTTCTATCACCAGCTGTTCTCCGGTTTTCTCGTCATTCTTGCGGGAACTGGCGACCTTCTTCGGCGCCGCACTCTTTTTCTGTGCCGGCAGCTTCGTGACCGCCTTCTTTGAAACCGTACGTGCCATAGCGTGACCTCCTCGTTAAAAAAGAAAGAACGACGGCTGAAAAACCGTCTGGAACCGTTCAGCTTCCTACAATCCTATCACCGATTCTGCCGCCGTCAAGCGGGAGCAGCACATAAAAACTGCTGCCGGGGCAGGTGCGGGGATCATACCCCGCAGACTCGACCCTGATCACGCCGCCATGCATTTCCACAATCCCTTTGGCGATCGAAAGCCCCAGTCCGGTTCCACGGGCCTTGAACTCGACCTTGCCGCTGCTGTGCTCCTGGATGTCCCCGGCCTCAAAAAATTTATCGAAGATGCGCACCTGATCGTCCCTGTCTATTCCGATCCCGCTGTCGCGAATTTCAACCTCTATACAGGGCAATCCTGAGCTTCGCCCCTCCCCGTCCGGCGTCAGCTCTGAGCCTAAAGGAAATTCCTGCTCCATGACCAGACGGAGGTCAGTTCTGATTAAAATTTCACCTCCATCAGGAGTGAATTTGACGGCATTCCCCACAAGATTTGAAAACAGCTGCATTAAGCGGTTATGGTCTCCGCGCAGCAACGGCAGCCCATCTCCCAATTCCTCACGAACGGTTTGTTTGCGAAGTGTGAAGAAAAAACTGAACTCCCGCAGCGTCTCTTTGATGATCTCATTGATTGAAACATCGGCCAGACGCAGCTCCAACTGACGCTGATCGATCAGCGAAACATCAATCATATCCTTGACAATACAATCAAGCCGCGCAGCAGCCGTCGAAATATTGCGGATCATTTCAAGCGAAGCATCCGGCAACAGCAGTGTCGGGTCGCTCTGCAGGAGTTCAGAATACCCCATGATAACCGTCAGGGGCGTTTTAAGTTCATGGGAGGCCATGCCGAGAAACGAATCCTTCATCCGGTTCAAGCGCGCCAGCCCTGCGGCGCTGCTTTCCAGATTGGCTACAAGTTCACGTTCACGGGTAACATCCCGGATGATCACTTGCAGCAGGCTGTCGTCTCCGATTGTGACACAGCTGCCGTTTACCATGGCGACTATCGGGGAACTGCCGTCAATCAGAAGCATTGTCTCACAGGTAATCGTCCCCCGTATGCAGACCTCGCCAAGCTCCCGAAGTACATGCGGCATGGCGTCGGCACCGAGTTGAAGCAGCACCGAAGAAATATGCCTCCCGGCCAGTTCGGCGGCCGCACACCCGGTCAGCTCGGCGATTTTCTTATTGGCAACAACAATGGTCAGCCCCTGGTCAAGAATGACAATCGCGTCACTGGCATCTTCCAGAAGCCGCTTATAGAGCTGTTCTGATTTTTCGAGCTCAAGACTCAAGGCCTCCAGCTGCAGATAGGATTCGTGAATCCGTGCGTTGGTCTGGGACAACTCATCAAAACTGGCCCGCAGCTGGGTGTCCCGGGAATCAAGTGCGGTTGCCATATCGTTGATCCGGGCCCCCAACTCGTCGAATTCACGAACCCGCAGTTCAGTGACCGGCCGCTTGAAATCCCCCGCGCCGATACGGATAATTCCTTTCAAGAGAGCTGAAACCGGAGCCACGATATCACGCCGGATGAAAATAACCACGAGAGCGAACGAAACTGTCAGGAACAGGAGAAACACGGCAATTGACCGGATCACAACCTCATGAACTTTGGAATCAACGGCCTGACGGGAAAACCCGATATGCACCGTAGCCGCCTGGGAACCGTCATAGGATTTGACCGGAAGCGCCGTATCATAATATAGACCGGACGGCGTCTCGACGAGGCGGGGATGCCCGGGTGGAGTGGCGCCGTATCTGAAACTGCCATTCGAAGCTGCGCCGCCTGGGTCAGGGTCACTGGAAAAGAGGATCGTCCCATTGGGGGCGATGATCCGGCAGTAGGACATTTCAGGGTCGGAATGGATGACTTCGCTGCACTTGCCGGAGAGCCCGCTGACGTCCGCCATGCTGATACCCAGCGCCAGGATTTTCTCCAGTGAGGAAGCAAGTGACATCCCCAGCCCCTCGGCCCTGAGGGTAATTCCCTTGATGTAGTGCTTACGAAAAACGGCCACATCCATGGCCGTGTTGGCAAACATCGACAAAAAAAGAATTATGAAGGAAAAAAGGATAATCCGTTTTTCAAGGGAAGGTTTCAAAGGCTGTCGATCCCGTATACCAGGTTTTTCTGGATTTTTTTTATTGTAGCACGGTTGGTGTCACAGCGGTGCGCAATTTTGCGACTGCACCGGCGACGCTGCCTGACGGTCGGCGAAGTACGGCCCTGACAGCCATCTTTCCGCCATCCTTCCTTGACACTCCTGCCGCTTTGAGGTATTTTTGCACGTCCTGCCGCAGGACACATTTTAGACATTCCATCTCTTCCAACAGGGTCACACGATCATGAAGATCACCGCTATTATTCCCGCCCGCTATGCATCTACACGTTTTCCCGGCAAGGCCCTGGCTGAAATCGCCGGAAGGCCGATGATCCAGCATGTGTATGAGCGGACCAGCATGGCATCCCTGGTCTCCCGGGTAATTGTTGCCACCGATGATCCGAGAATTGCCGATGCTGTCAGCCTGATCGGTGGTGAAGCGATCATGACCTCGACAAGCCATGAAACAGGCACTGATCGCCTGGCAGAGGTTGCGGCAGGGCTGGATTCCGACATCATTG
>DCNF01000042.1:36280-36719 GCA_002322035.1 Geobacter sp. UBA1603 | reverse complement strand
CTCCCCTTCTTTCGCGACAAATGGAGCGATCTGAAAGACGAATCATTCTGCTGCGGAAAGCTGCTCTGCTACAAACATGTGGGGCTCTACGTCTACCGCCGCACCTTCCTGCTGGAGTTCGCCGCCATGCCCCCCACATTTCTCGAACTGTCCGAGAAGCTTGAACAGTTGCGGGCCATTGAAAACGGCATCCGCATCAGGGTTGTGGAAACCGATTTCGAATCAATCGGGGTTGACACGCCGGACGACCTGGTAAAAGCCCAGACACGCTTCCGCCAGCCCTAATTCATGACATTTTCTCCCAAAACAAGGAGTTGCACCGTATGAAAACTAAATTTATCTTTATCACCGGCGGCGTAGTCTCCTCGATCGGCAAGGGACTTGCGGCCGCTTCTCTGGGAGCCCTTCTGGAGGCACGCGGCCTGCGCGTCACCATGCA
>DCNF01000042.1:36026-36238 GCA_002322035.1 Geobacter sp. UBA1603 | reverse complement strand
AAGCTGGATCCCTATATCAACGTTGATCCGGGAACCATGTCTCCCTTCCAGCATGGTGAAGTTTTCGTAACCGACGACGGTGCCGAGACAGACCTTGACCTGGGCCATTACGAACGCTACACCTCGGCCCGGCTTTCCAAAAAAAGCAACTTCACAACCGGTCAGGTTTATTTTTCGGTCATCAACAAGGAACGACACGGTGATTATCTGGG
>DCNF01000042.1:35623-35759 GCA_002322035.1 Geobacter sp. UBA1603 | reverse complement strand
CGACCCAGCATTCGGTCATGGAACTCAGGAAAATCGGCATTCAGCCCGACATTCTGATCTGTCGCTGCGACCGGGAACTGCCCCAGGAAATGCAGAAAAAAATCGCACTGTTCTGCAACGTGGAAGAAAAAGATGT
>DCNF01000042.1:35360-35614 GCA_002322035.1 Geobacter sp. UBA1603 | reverse complement strand
ATCCCCTGCACCGATGCCGAACACATCTACGCCGTGCCGATTGCCCTCAACCGCGAACGGCTTGATGAGCAGGTAGTTGAAAAGCTGAATATCTGGACGAAATCACCCGACCTGACGCCCTGGCAGAATGTGGTTGAAACCCTGCGGCACCCCAGCCATGGTGAAGTGCGGATCGCAGTGGTCGGCAAATACGTAAATCTGACCGAATCCTACAAATCTCTGGCAGAGGCCCTGACCCACGGCGGCATCGCCAA
>DCNF01000042.1:34898-35036 GCA_002322035.1 Geobacter sp. UBA1603 | reverse complement strand
GATGGAGGAGCAGAAAGCCGTCAGCAAGAAGGGGGGCACCATGCGGCTTGGCGCTTATCCGTGTGCCCTTGCAAAGGGGACCCTTGCCCATGCCGCCTACAATGGAACCGATATTTCCGAGCGTCATCGCCATCGCTA